>CAYMTD010000578.1:0-1908 GCA_964393245.1 uncultured Syntrophaceae bacterium | reverse complement strand
ACGGCGGACACGGCCAAGGTGAAACCTAAGGTAACTCGCCATTCCTTGACCCTACTCATACTGGCATTCCTCTGGAGAGGTTGTATCCGTTGACTCGGAATCGAAAGCTTATGGGCGGAGAATGGTAGGAATTTGGCGAGGGCAGTAACGGGTCATCTGGTGAAGGATGTGGCCGAGCATTCTTGTCGGAGCCCAATGACGATGAGTCGGGGAGTGATTGAGTTTGAGGAGAGCCCACGTAATAACCGACATCTCAGGTAAAGGATAGAAATGATAAAGGGCCTTTTGATTAAGAGGGAAAAAGAAAATATGATATTACAATTGCCTGACCCTATGCCTTCCAACATAGCATGCCAATCTACAAGGTCTTCACGGGAGAAGTGCTCTGATCAGCGCGATGAGGAGCCCACGGAAAAAACCGATGAATGAATCGAGCCATCCTAAATAGAGCAAACCGATCAAAATGAAGAATCCATACGGTTCGATGCGGGCGAGAAGATAGCGCAGGTTTCCTGAAGCGAGGCCCATCAGGATTTTTGACCCATCTAACGGAGGGATGGGGATGAGATTCAGGCTTGCCAGAGTGATGTTGATGTGGGCAATCGTGAAAAGAATGACGGCTCCCAATCCAGCCGAAGGCAAGTGGAGAAGCCTGTAGGCCAGGAGAGCTCCAAAAGCGAAAAGGATATTTGCAAGGATTCCGGCGGACGATACAAAGACGAGCCCTTTTCGCCGATTTGGAATGTTATTAAGGTTTACCGGAACGGGTTTCGCCCACCCAAATCCTGCCAGAAAGAGCATGAGCGTGCCGACGACGTCGAGATGCTTGAGCGGGTTAAGGCTCAGCCTCCCCATCCATTTTGCCGTCGGATCCCCCATCCTGTAGGCTACCCAACCATGGGCCACTTCGTGGATCACTACAGAATAGAGGAGGGGAATGACAAGAATGACGAAAGCGAGTGGATCGTTCATCAAAAGTTTTAGAAGTCCCATGTGTGCTTTTATTCCTCCTTAAGAAAAGGCAGTGGATTTCCTTTGCGATAGACAAGCGCCTGGCAGGAGGCGATTAGGTTATTTTTTTCGTCAACGACCTTGATATCGTAACTGGCGGTCTTCTGGGTCCGGCTGAACTCACGTGCCTCAGCCGTGAGGATGCTTCCCGAAGGGGGGGAAGAGAGGTAGGTGATATTCATGTTTAAGGCAACGGCGATGGTCCCGTGTGAGTTTGAAGCGGTTTCAAAGGCTTCATCAATCAAGGCAAAGATCGCTCCCCCGTGGGCCATGCCCAAAATGTTTTCCATATCTGAGGTGAACTTCATCTCCACCTTTGAATAGCCATCATCGATCTCGAGCAGTCTGATTCCAAACTTCTGAGCAAAAGGCTCCCGGCCGACTTGCTTGAAAAAGGCGTTTTTCACATTTTCGTTCATAATATTCCCCGAATTAAACGAAGTTCTTAACCAGTCTACAAAATTGAATCGTGAGGGGTCAATATAAATTTATGGATCTCTTTAGAGCCTCCCATATCGTGAAAGAAAGACATAGATTTTTCTGTTGAAGTTGCGCCAGGAGTCAATCATAATGATGGAGAAGGGTTAGTTTCTCATAGAGGCTCAAGGGAGTATCGAAATGGAAAAAAAGCATAGGTTCACGAATCGGCTGATAAACGAGACGAGTCCTTATCTTCTCCAGCATGCCCACAATCCGGTGGATTGGTACCCGTGGGGTGAGGAAGCCCTCAACCGTGCAAAGAAAGAGGACAAACCCATTCTCCTCAGCATTGGCTACTCTTCTTGCCACTGGTGTCATGTGATGGAAAAGGAGTCCTTTGAAAACGAAAGCATTGCGAAGATCATGAATGAAAGGTTTGTGTGCATCAAAGTTGATCGGGAAGAACGGCCAGATCTT
>CAYMTD010000577.1:0-1911 GCA_964393245.1 uncultured Syntrophaceae bacterium | reverse complement strand
TCCGTATGGGGGCGGGTGAGGATGAGATGATGGGCCAATGGGGCAAGGATGCGAAGAATGGATGAGATATCTTTATCCTTCATCACCCCAAGGAGGAGATTGAGGTGATGAAATTCATACTCCTTCTCAACCGACTCTTTTAAGGCAAGGGCGCCAGCCGGATTATGCGCGCCGTCCAACACCACTCGCGGAGAAGAACAGACCATTTCCAATCTCCCCGGCCATTCCACCTCCTTCACCCCCTCGATCATGGCATCGTTCGATACGGCGTATCCCAAATCGTCCAACACCTCCATGGCTCCAAGGGCAATCGTCGCATTGATGATCTGGTGAGGCCCTCCAAGATTCAGAGAGATATTCCACAACTTTCGATGAAGGCCTTCGTAGTCAAAATTCTGCTTTCCATTCCGAACGTACCGGAACTCCTTTCCAACCCGGTAGTAGGGTGACTTCCGTTCCCGGCAGATCTTCGAAAAGAGACGAAGGACCTGAGGCTGGGTCGCTGCGGTGACGAGCGGGCGACCTTTCTTAATGATACCTGCTTTCTCACCAGCAATCTTTAAGAGACTCCGACCCAACTGTTCCTCATGGTCTCTTGCAATATTGGTAATGATGGACAACACGGGATCCACCACATTGGTAGAATCAAGCCTTCCTCCAAGTCCCACTTCCAAAACCGCCAGATCCACTGCCCTTTGCTTGAAATAGAAAAGGGCCAGTGCTGTTGTGAAATCAAAGAATGTGAATGGAGGGGCAACCCCCGCTTCTTCGACCCTCCTTCTCATCCATTTGGCCAGTTCCGCCACCTCTTCCTGTTCAATCTCCTTCCCGTTGATCTTAATTCGCTCGGTGAACCGGATGAGATGCGGCGAGGTGTAGAGGCCCGTTCGATAACCCTCTTTTTGGAGGATCGAAGTGATCATCGCAGCGGTAGACCCTTTCCCGTTTGTCCCGCCAATGTGAATGGTCTGAATCTCGCGGTGAGGATTTCCGATTGCCTCCAGAATGGCCTCCACCTTAGTGAGTCCAAAAATCATCCCGAATTTTTCGAGACCATAGAGATAGTCGAGTGACTCCTGATAATCGTTTCTGCTCATCGATGGACTATGGCTGTGGACCATCTGGCATCAGCATCTTTAACAGTGGGGCGAGCGTCCGTCGGAGATCCTTCCGCTCCACAATGAGGTCAACCATGCCGTGTTCAAGAAGGTATTCAGCTCGTTGAAACCCCTCCGGAAGTTCTGCCCGAATGGTTTCCCTAATGACCCTTGGCCCGGCAAATCCGATCATGGCCTTGGGCTCCGCAATGATGATGTCTCCGAGCATGCCAATGCTTGCCGAAACCCCACCTGTCGTGGGATCGGTCAACACCGAGATGTAGGGAAGCCTGGCTTCGTGAAGCTTTGCAAGGGCCGCGCTCGTTTTAGCCATCTGCATGAGCGAGAGAATTCCCTCTTGCATCCTTGCGCCTCCAGAGGCACAGAAGATCACGACACCCGCTCTCTTTTCAATCGCCCGTTCGATCAGGCGGGTGATCTTCTCTCCCACCACCGATCCCAAGCTTCCGCCCATAAAGTTGAACTCGAAAATGCCTAACATCACAGGTTGGCCTTCAACCTTCGCCTCTCCGCAAAGGATGGCATCCCGCTGTCCGGTGGCTTCCTGAGACTCCTTAAGTCGATGGGGGTACCTTTTAATATCCTTAAACTCTAATGGGTCCCTGGAGGAGAGATGAGCGTCATACTCGACGAAGGTGCCAGGATCAGCGAGACATTCGACTCTTTTTCGGGCAGGGATCTGAAAATGGTAGTTACACTTGGGACAGACCTGAAGATTTCGTTCCACCACCTTTCGGTAGATGATCTCGTTGCAGGAGTTACATTTGGTCCAGAGATCCTCGGAGATCTTCAG
>CAYMTD010000576.1:0-1921 GCA_964393245.1 uncultured Syntrophaceae bacterium | reverse complement strand
AGAGGGTGGGGGTGAGGGGGACAAGCAAGGAGCTGAAGATGGCGAAAGGGAAAGTGGTACAAGTGATCGGAACCGTGGTGGACATTGAATTTCCTCAGGATGATTTGCCGGCCATCTACAATGGCATCACCATCCCCATGAATGGCAGTAAGGTGATCGTGGAGGTACAGGCTCATATCGGCAACAATTGGGTGCGGGGCGTTGCTTTAACTCCCACGGATGGTTTAGCCAGGGGGGTCGAAGCCATTGACCTGGGGACGCCTATTTCAGTGCCGGTAGGACGCGGGACCCTGGGTCGGTTATTCAATGTCTTTGGCGAGGCAATTGATGGGCTGGGTGAAGTGAAATCAAACGAGAAGTGGCCGATTCATCGTCCGCCTCCTCCCCTGACGGAGCAGGAGACGGTTCCTCAGATGCTTGAGACCGGACTGAAAGTGATGGACTTGGTTACTCCTTTTACAAGGGGAGGGAAGATCGGTGCCTATGGGGGTGCCGGAGTGGGCAAGACTGTCATCATCATGGAGCTCATCCGAAACATCGCAGCGGAGCATGGAGGGTTCTCTGTCTTTGCGGGCGTCGGTGAAAGATCACGGGAAGGCAATGACCTCTGGTTAGAGATGAAAAGATCGGGCGTTATGGACAAGACCGTAATGGTCTTCGGCCAGATGAACGAAAGCCCGGGGGTCCGTTCCCGTGTGGCCCTGACCGGAGTTACCTTGGCAGAATACTTCCGCGATATCGAAGGCCAGGATGTGCTCCTCTTCGTCGATAACATCTATCGTTACGTTCTGGCGAACATGGAACTCTCGGCTCTCCTGGGACGCATGCCATCGGCCGTGGGTTATCAACCCACTCTGGGGACGGATGTCGGAGAGTTAGAGGAAAGGATTACCACAACGAAGAAAGGCTCGATCACTTCTTTTCAGGCTATTTACGTTCCCGCCGATGATTATAGCGATCCCGGCATCGTAGCAACCTACGGCCATTTGGATGCTGTGGTGGCCTTAGAGCGTTCGATCGCTGAGTTGGGGATTTATCCAGCAGTCGACCCATTGGCCTCCACCTCTCGAATCCTCGATCCCCTCATCGTGGGGGAGGAACATTATCGTGTCGCCCGGGGCGTTCAGGCGACTTTGCAGAGATACAAAGAATTGCAGGACATCATCGCGATTTTGGGTATCGAAGAATTGAGCCAGGAGGACAAGCTGACCGTGGCCCGGGCAAGAAAAATTCAAAGGTTCTGCTCCCAACCCTTCCATGTGGCCGAGCAATTTACGGGAACCCCTGGCAGGTATGTCCCCATCAAGGAAACCGTAAGAGGTTTCAAGGAAATTCTCGAAGGCAAGCACGACGACCTCCCTGAGGGCGCTTTCTATCTGGTTGGCACCATTGACGAGGCTGTTGAAAAGGCCAAAAAGATGAAAGGATAATTGTGGCCACATTCAAATTAGAGATCGTCACCGCAGAGAGAATGATTTATTCCGACGACGTCAGCGCGGTCATCGCCTGGGGAGTGGAGGGTCAATTAGGCATTCTTCCCCACCATGCTCCTCTAATGACCATGCTCCAGCCCGGAGATCTAATGATCAGAAAAGATAAGGAAGAAGAATACCTTGCCATCAGTGGCGGCTTTCTTGAAGTCCGTCCCGATAAAGTCATCATCCTGGCAGACGCCTGCGAACGGGTCGACGAAATCGATATCGCACGCGCTGAGGAAGCCAAGAGGCGCGCTCAGGAAACGATGAAGGCTGCCCCTCTGACCGCAGAGGCTGCTTCGGCTGAAGCCGCATTGCGTCGGTCTTTAGCCAGACTCAAGGTGGCTGAGCGAAAACGCCGCCAGCCCCCAAGGGTAGCCTAATACTAATTTCTCTTCCTCACCTCCGGCATTGAATTCTTCAACCCCTCGACCGCCTCAAGGTTG
>CAYMTD010000575.1:0-1925 GCA_964393245.1 uncultured Syntrophaceae bacterium | reverse complement strand
AAGAGTCGATCATGCATGGGGAGAATCGAACCGCAGGAACATCGTTTGGGGATCAGTTTCGTCAGGTCTCTGGTCCGGTAGCGGACGAGGGGAGCTGCCTCTTTCCGTAGAGTGGTGATTACCATTTCCCCTGTCTCTCCCGGTGCAACAGGTTGAAGGGTTTCAGGATTGAGGAGCTCAAGGATGTAATAGTCAGCCCAGTAATGGATACCCTCGTGGTAGATGCAGTCAAGCCCAGTTCCTGGGCCATAAAGCTCTGTCAGACCAGGGATGTCAAAAACATGCTCCACACCCAAAAGCTCCTTCATTTTCTTTCTCTGGGCATCGCTTGAACGTTCAGAGCCCATGATCAGTTTCTTAAGGGCAATTCTATTTCTCAGGCCTCTCCTTTCCACCTCCTCTGCCATCAGGATGCCCATCGAAGCGGTGGAGCACAGGACGGTTGATTGGAAGTCCTCTAAGAACTGACATTGCATATCGATATTTCCCGGACCGATGGGAATGGCCATGGCACCGAGCCGTTCGATCCCTAATTGAAAACCGACCCCTGCTGTCCAAACCCCATAGCCGACCGCAATCTGGACTCGATCTTTGGTTGTCAGCCCTGCCATTTCAAAACAGCGGGCAAACATATTGGCCCAATCATCAATATCCTTCTGGGTGTAACAGAGAACCTTTCGTTTTCCTGTTGTCCCTGAAGAGGCATGGATTCGAACAATCTTCTCGAAAGGGACTGATCTTAGAGGAAAAGGATAACCTTCCTGAAGGTCTTTGGAGGTGGTGAGAGGAAGTTTTGAAATATCTTTAAGCGACTTGATATGGGTTGGCTTCACCCCGGCCTCATCGAATCGCTTTCGGTAAAATTCGGAATTCTTATAGACATGATTCACTGTCCACTTCAGTCCCTCTAACTGGATGCGTTTCAATTCTCTCTCTGTTCGAATTTTCGGCATGAAGGTCTTTGCCATATGAAGCCCCCGACTCTTCAAGTCCATCCTATTAGAAATAGAAAATATAGTCAAGTGAAACCTATCACATTATTTCAAACCTGCAATATTTATCACCTTTTGCAAGGCAGGAGACTTCCTTCGATTCGATTTTCTTGCCGAAGACTACAGAAGCCATCCCGCCCAGAACGCCCCGAATCATATGGCAGACTGCTTTGGAGGAGGGGCCATAACCTTCGGCAAAGGCCGAGTGATAGACCCTGACAATGAGAATTTTACTTCTGCTATCGAATCTTTCCAATTCAAACCTTCCCCAACCAATTTGGGGACCCATTTCAACCATGAAGTGGATGATTTCTCTCCCTGAGAGTTTGAGTGATTCCTGATAGTTTTTCGAAGATAGGCTGCCTCCGTGGAACCCACTCTGGTAAAGGATTTGAGAGGCCTTATCCCCCAGTTCCTTCTCAATAGCTTTTTGAAATGAAACGAATGTCTCAGGCCTCATCAGAAGGTAACGGATCTCTTTGAAGAAGAGCCCACCTTTCTCGGGATTAAACTGGATCTCTTTCAGAATTTGATTTGCCATTGACTTCTCCATTTCCTACCCATGCTTTCCTCAAGGAATGCGGTTCTGCCCAGAAGGGACGACCCCGGAGTTCATTCCGAAGCATAGCGGAGCCCCTTCTGTTAATTCTTGACAACGCCTTTTTGGTATTATATGATGTCCAAGCGTTTGGATACAGTATACGGAAATATTTCCAAAAAGCAAGAAGGAGGGAGGTGAAGCTGGATAGTTTTTTCATAGAGAAAAAAGAAAGGAGGACGATCAGATGAAGAAGATTGCGATTTGTTTTTTGATGGTCTTATTCGTGATGGGTTTAAGGGTTTCGGAAATTTTAGCCCAACAGATGGAGCTTAAGGGGGTCTCTTTTCTACCCAAAAACCATCGTCTCTGTGCCATGATCCCAGTATGGATAG
>CAYMTD010000574.1:0-1929 GCA_964393245.1 uncultured Syntrophaceae bacterium | reverse complement strand
AACCAGGGGATATGGAATACGATGAGGTGGGTTGGGCCCAGGGCATGTATGCAGGTGGTTTCCGCCCAGGAGACATCGCTATCAACACCTTCAGCTACCACATGGTCCCCTTTGCCATGGAGATGGTCGATAATTCCCTCCATAGGATTGGATGCGTTACAGTCCCGACGGGCGTGGGCAATACCGAACAACAAGTCAACATCTTGAAAAACTTAAAGGCCAACGCCTACTGTGGAACTCCGAGTTTTCTCCTCACCATCGCCGAGAAGGCAGAAGAGATGGGATTGGATTTAAGGAAAGACCTGAACCTCCAGGTCGCCTTCGTGGCTGCAGAGATGCTTTCGGAATCCCTGCGTCTTAAACTGGAAGAAAAATTCGGGTGTATCCTCCGTCAGAGCTATGGGACCGCCGATATTGGTTGCTTGGGTTATGAATGTATGTTGAAGAACGGAATGCACGTGCCGGATGACAAGATTGTCGAGATTGTAGATCCGGAAACAGGCAAACAACTCCCCCCAGGAAAGACCGGAGAGATCGTCGCCACCACCTTTAACAAGGTCTATCCCCTGATCCGATTTGGAACAGGAGACCTTTCCATCCTGACCGAAACCCGTTGCCCTTGCGGAAGAACCTCTCCTCGGTTGATCAAGATCTTAGGAAGGGTCGATCAGGTGACGAAGGTGAGGGGTCTTTTCGTTCACCCAGGCCAGGTGGATGAAGTGGCTGCCAAGCACCGGGAGATTGTGAGGTATCAGGTAGTGGTCACAAGAAGGGAAGACAAAGATGAAATGACCTTCCGGGTTGAACTCAAAGAGGAGACCCTCCCCTCCGAGAGCTTACAAGAGGAGATTTTGAAGTCCATTCGGGATGTGATGAAGGTGAGAGGTGAGGTCCAATTCGTCCCAAAGGGGACGATTCCAGATGCAGCAAAGAAGATCGACGATCAGCGCACCTGGGAGTGAGAACGATTGTTGGTTGCGAATGCGGATTACGGAATTCTTGAACAAATTTTAGACGGCCATTTACCGGATGTAATAATGTGCCAGAAAAATTGGAATAAGGAGGGGACGGTATGAAAATCCATTACAAAGGGTTTATGAGAGAGAAAATAAACACGAACCCCATCACCATTGGTCCAGACGCCTCTTTTTACGAAGCCCGAGCGTTGATCCATGATAAGGGAATCCGCCATCTTCCTGTCGTGGAAAAGGATAAGCGCCTGGTCGGAATTGTGACAGACCGGGACATCCGAGAGGCAGCTCCTTCAGATGCCACCCTGCTCAGCGTCCAAGAGCTTCATTATCTCTTGGGAAAACTGAAGGTCTCATCCTTCATGACACCCAAAGAAAAACTGATTACGATCACTCCCGACACGCTGATCGAAGAAGCGGTTCAGTTGATGCATGACCACAAGATTGGTTGCCTACCCGTTGTGGAAGGTGATAAACTATATGGGATATTTACCGAAACGGATGCCCTGGCCCACCTGGTCGATGTTTTCGGCTTTAAAGAAAAGGGAACGCGTCTTACTCTCGCCCTTGAAGACAAACCCGGGACGTTGCTTCCAGCTCTCGAGATTATGAAAAAGCATAACGTGAACATCATTAGCATCGTCACCCCTTCCTTCATGGTAGAAGGGAAGCGAATCGCCGCGATTCGTATCCGAACAGAGGATTACAAGAATATTGTCAAGGACCTGGAAGATAAAGGCTTTGATATCCTTTCCATAGGCAAGTGGCCTTCTATCTAACTAATGGGTGCGGGAATGATGGAAAATTGGAGACCTGGGAAGTAGGATAACCCCGAAGGATCGCTTACTATTTAAGCCTCCTGACCCAATATTTCATTATTCTTTTTTTTTCGTTTTAGCCTCGCAGTTTACGTTAAGTGATTTTCTCGCGGTGTTCTATGGAACAAGAAGGCTCTAAA
>CAYMTD010000573.1:0-1932 GCA_964393245.1 uncultured Syntrophaceae bacterium | reverse complement strand
GTCTAAGCAATGTGAGCATGGGCCTCCCTGGAAGGAGATTAATCAATCGAACCTTCCTGACGATGGCAATCGCTGCCGGGCTTGATACCCTCCTCATCGATGTTCGAGACAAAGCTCTCCTCTCTTCCATTTATGCCAGCAAGGTATTAGTCAATCAAGACCCTTATTGTTTAGAATATATTCAGGCCCACCGAGAAAAAGATTTTGGTCTGATTTGTCCTTTAAATCCTTTATCTATGAGGGGGAAAGGAAAAGATGGCTTACTATCTTGGCCAATACATGATGATGAGAACGCCCGGCAGGCAAACTCCACCGCCGGTGATAAGAAAGAAATCCGGACCCCTTTCCATCGATCAACCACCCCCATAGCATTGGCAGAACAATGGCAAGTTGTTAGGTGACTGCTCGGCGTCGTAGCTTCACAAGAGCTGAGAAGATGATCAAAGCTGGGATTTCTAACACAGGCTCGATCAACTGGCTCAGCGCAACGAGGGGATGAGCAGGAAACAGGAGCACTGCTAATGGTAGCATCAGGGGCGAGTTGCGAGCGGTAGTGGTGCAGGCCAGAGCGATAAACCTTTCCCGAGGAAAATGGAACAGGAGCGAAATGACCCAAGAGAGGAAGAGAGAGATCAGATAAAAGCTCAGCATGGGGGGTGCCATTCTCAAAAAAAGTGACGGGTTCTGGAGGAAGATTTCACCGTGGCTGGCGAACATCACCATCACGGTCAGAGCCAAAGCGGCAAATCCTAACCGGGATAGATGTCTAGAGGCCGCCATTTGCGGAAAGCGCCAGCGCAGCAGCTGAGCCCATAACAAAGGAATCGCCACATATAGCGCAAAGGCTCCCGCCAGCGTGCCAACCTCCACCGGCACCAAAGTCTGGGTGAAGAGCAAGAGGTAAAGGGGAAGCAGTATCAGCTGAAGAATAAGATTCCAGGGTAGCAATGCCAGGTTGCGATGGAGATCGCCCCCGGCCAGATCCGTAAAGATCAAGTACCAGTCGGTGCAAGGAGTGAGGAGTGCCAGCATGAGACCTACCCATAGCACCGGATAATCTCGAAGGAATACCCAGCCCAAGAAGAAAGCTAACAAGGGGGTAGTCACGAAGTTCAAACCAGCCGATGTTAATAGATAACCCCAGTCTCGGGCGGCTTCACCCAATCGCGTTAGCGACACACGGGCGAAGAGGGAAAAGAGCACGAACATCAAAAAAGGCGTGATAAGTTGGCTCCCCACTTCCTCCGCTCCGCCCAACCACACGGAGAATCCCACGCCAACTGCCGCTGCCATCAACAAAACTGCTGGCTCAAATAGATCCCGTATCAAGTAAAAATCTTTCATGCCATGAATCAACCCATTCAACTCCCCGGTCTGTTCCTTTGACCTCGCTCAGGACAGGCACCCGGGGTATGCCTTTCGACAAACTCAAGGCCCCGAGTACAACCGAGGGGCTCAGGGTTGATACTGAGCGGCGCTTTTCCCTCGACTCTGCTCGGGATGGTGAGCTTGACGAACCATTACCCCGATTTGAAAATCGGGGTTTGGCGCCGTCGAACGTATCAATATTTCTTGGTTTCCTGGAAATCTAACTTCAACTTCAGACCTTTCTATGTCGTGAGCGTCATTGTACACAAAAAAGAAGACCTAAGCAATCGTATGGACCAAAGAAGGTTAGCCGAGGAATTCCCGTTTTCCTTTCACTTTCTACTGACTATGAGATACGGTGAAGGGCCTAAAAGAATGAAGTCATGGGAATCCAAAATAAGCCTAAACTACAATGGACATTTTCTGTATATGCCAAACCCAGACAAGATAACCTCTGCCGATTTCACAAATTCCAGCCAAAATAATAGGATAAGGACCTAAAGATTTCTATGTCAAACCCCTTTCAGTTTGTTAACGATTCAGAGTGAAAAGGAACGAATCAGA
>CAYMTD010000572.1:0-1939 GCA_964393245.1 uncultured Syntrophaceae bacterium | reverse complement strand
GTGGACCAACAGACGGCAAGATCATCAGGCGTCAAGTTCATCGCTTACAAGAACAGAAACCTTGCAAGCGATGCCTATATCGATGACCATCTTGCCTTGCTCCCCCTTGTCTCGGATGGAATTCCTTGAGAGGCGACTATTTTATTCTGAAATCAACTCGGCTGTCCTTCAGTTTCACCTTTAACGCCCATACTTTCCTGTGAGTATTGCCGATCCCAGGACCTTTCCTTCTAAGGCCTTCTTAAAGGCAGAGAGCGAGGTATTCGTGCCCAGGTCAAGCTTCTCCACACGTAGGGCATAGAGGGTGAATACGTAGGGATGATCGCCTGTACCCTTTGGAGGTTGAGGACCTCCGTACCCAATGTCTCCAAACGAGTTCTTCAGTTCAACAGATCCCCCTGGCATCTTCTTCCTTGATGCTCCCTCTTCGATCGAAGCGACATTGGCCGGGATATTGATCACAAGCCAATGAACCCAATTCTGCGCAACGGGGTGTGGATCAACGACCGAAAGTGCGAACGATTTTGTCCCAGAAGGGGGGTTCTTCCAGGAGAGGGGGACGGATATATTTTTCCCACCTGCTCCCGGCATGACATATTGAATTGGGATCTTCTCTCCATCTTTAAATACAGCAGATGATATTTCCATGGGATCACCTCCTAATACGTTCACCTGTTGAAAAGTGAGCAAAATAATCGAAAGAAACAACCCCGATAAGTTTGACATTTTCAAGGAAGATCACCTCCCTAAACGACATCCTTTTATTTCCACGAGCACATTTTACTCCTTCTATAGGCGACCAGTCAATCCCGCCTCTGGTTGCATAAAAATTGAAGCAAATTGGGCATTAAAACCGTTGGGAAACGTGATTCTCAGCATAGTGCTACGCCCCACGCCTCTTCTCTAATTGTCAAGTTGTTTTAGAACCAACGTGCCCTTTCTTTCCTTTCTTTCTTGTTTTCAATGGGAAAAATCCTTACTGGAGTTGATTAAGGAACAAAGGAGATTCGTCCTTTCAGGCCGGGGGAGGGGGTAACATTACCTTCTTTATCCACGATGAGGCACTCCACGCCATTCAGTTTTTGAAAAAGGAGCTGTCCCTTTTCGGGACCGAGGACGAAGATAGCGGTGGCAAGCGCATCTGCCGTTGCCGCTTCTTTGCAGAGAATGGTGACGCTCTGGCACCCTTCTGCGGGAAAACCGGTTTTTGGATTTAGAATGTGATGGTACCTTTTCCCCTGATGGATGTAGAATTTTTCGTAATCCCCGGAAGTGGCCACGGCTGTATCTGATGCCGAAATGCGAGCCATGATCTTTTTAGAATCTCTGGGATGCTGAATTCCAATAGACCAGGGCCCTTCTGGCTTCGATCCTCCAACCCTTAAGTCCCCCCCCGCATTTACAACTAAATTTCTGTATCCAAGGTGCTTCAGAAGCTCGAAGGCTCTATCCACGGCATAACCCTTAGCAATTCCGCCGAGGTCGATGGCCATCCCTCTCTTTCTTAGGAAGATCTTCCCAGAATCGCTGATCATCACGTCTTTATAATCGACAAGGGACCGGATCCCCCTAATATCTTCTGTATTGGGAGGAACTCCCTTCTCCCTCGCTTTTCTCCAGAGTTGAACGAGGGGACCCACAGTAATATCGAAGGCACCCTCTGATAGTGTCGAAACCTCTTTGGCTTTCTTGATCACTTCGATCGTCTCTTGAGAAACCTTCACTTCATCGTTCCCCGTAGATCGATTGATGCGACTCACATCGCTCGATTCGACCCAAGGGCTCATGAGATGCTCAATTCTCTTGATTTCTTGAAAAGCCTGGAGGGCCGCTTTTTGAGCTGTATCTTGCTCCTCGGCAACAAGGGTGATCTCAACGACCGTCCCCATGGCTGCCTGATGGAATTTGAATGCATTAGCTGAGGACGATAAATCAGGCC
>CAYMTD010000571.1:0-1945 GCA_964393245.1 uncultured Syntrophaceae bacterium | reverse complement strand
GCAGTTCTTCTGGCCTTAAATACGTTGGCTGAAGGTCGAGAGGTCATTGTTTCAAGGGGAGAACTGGTTGAAATCGGAGGGGCCTTCCGCATTCCTGATGTGATGAAGCGAAGCGGTGCCTTGCTCAAAGAAGTCGGAACAACCAACCGAACCCACCTCAACGATTATCAGAAGGCCATCGGCTCCCAGACCGCCCTCCTTCTGAAGGTCCATACGAGCAATTTTCGGGTAATGGGTTTTACCTCAAGTGTCCCCCTCCAAGATTTGGTTCAATTGGGGAAACAATACGACCTCCCTGTGATGGAAGACCTTGGGAGCGGATGCCTCATCGACCTTTCCCGCTACGATCTGGAAAAGGAGGCGACTGTTCCTGAGGCGGTGGCAACAGGTGTCGATGTGGTCACCTTTAGTGGGGATAAGCTCTTAGGAGGACCTCAGGCCGGCATCTTATTAGGAAAGAAGGATGTGATAGAGGCCATCAAGACCAATCCCCTCACACGAGCCCTCCGGATCGACAAGCTCACCCTGGCTGCTCTGGAATCTACGCTCCTCCTCTATCTTGATGAGGAGAATGCAATGAGAGAAATTCCGACACTGCGGATGTTGGGCTTTGACCTGAACAAATTGAAAAGAAGGGCAAGACGTCTGTCAAAAAGATTATCGAAGGTAGTCGGGGAGGCTGAAATGAGCATCCGAGAAGACGTCTCTCAGGTTGGCGGAGGTGCGCTCCCCCTTCAGGATCTTCCAACGATGGTCCTCATCCTCAAGCCCCGTAGCTTTTCAGTGAACAACCTCGAGGAAAGTCTGAGAAAGGGTAATCCCCCCATCATTGCTCGAATCAGCAAAGATGAGGTGGTCTTGGACATGAGGACAGTCTTCGATGAAGAGATTCCCCTGCTGGCCGATGGCATTGAGAATGCTCTGAAACCTCTCCAGCCAAAATGACATTGAATTCTCCAAGAAAACCTATTCATCATTCCTCCAACCCCCCTTCAGTAAAAGGGGGCAAGGGGGGATTATCCTTTTCCCTTCGCGTAACCTCAAGAGACCAAGGGAGGCGTCTTGACCAATTTCTCTCGGAGGCGGGTCTCAACCTCTCAAGGTCGCGAGCTAAAAACCTGATCGAAAAGAAGCTCATCCTCCTCAATCAGAAATCAACCAAACCAAGTATCCACTTAAAGCAAGGAGATCTCATCACCGGAACGCTGCCCGAACCTGAACCTCTTCACTTGGAACCCGAAGCGACTCCTCTCCATATCCTCTATGAAGATCCCTCCATTCTTGTGGTCGATAAGCCCGCGGGTATGGTCGTTCACCCGGCTGCAGGAAATCCTTCAGGAACATTGGTCAATGCCCTTCTCTACCATTGCCAGGATCTCAGTGGAATCAATGGAGTCTTGAGGCCCGGGATTGTCCATCGTCTCGATAAGGATACCTCAGGGGTGATGGTCGTGGCCAAAGATGACCAGGCCTACCACCATTTACTAAGACAGTTTAAGAATCGGATTGTTGAGAAGGTTTACCTTGCCATTGCTTATGGGACATTTCATCAAGCAGAAGGTCTGATCGAATCGGCGATTGGAAGAGACCCGAAGGAGAGAAAGCGGATGTCCACAAGGACCAAGAAAGGCAGGATCGCCATCACCCGGTGGAAAGTGGTGGAGAATCAGGACGGCTTCTCGCTTCTTGAGATCTATCCGCAGACGGGCCGGACCCATCAAATCCGGGTCCATCTCTCCTCACTGGGCCATCCGCTCTTGGGAGATCCTCTCTATGGGAGAAAGGGAAAACCCGGCTCGATTCAGCATCCTGTTTTGAAGGAGTGTGTAAGGAGGTTGAATCGACAGGCCCTTCATGCTTACCGTTTGGCTTTCGATCATCCCCGAACAGGTGAAAGAGTCCGATTCGAAGCGCCTCTTCCTCAAGACATGCAGGACGTTTGGGA
>CAYMTD010000570.1:0-1947 GCA_964393245.1 uncultured Syntrophaceae bacterium | reverse complement strand
GGTATGTGGACCGGGTGAAGAAGGAGATGAAACGGCTCGACATTCAGAACAACGCCCAATTTCTCTTCAAAGTGAGATACCCCACCAAGGTGATGGTCCGCATGAACCAGCGAATAAAAAAGTCCCTGAAGAATGCTGGATTCGATATCCTTTAAGGCATATTCTCAAAACCGTGCAGCCCAGTGTGGGCATTCGCTCTATCCATGCCTCTCTTTTTTTTAAGGAGGAGGAAGGTTTCGTTAGCGGATTGCGGCCCAACTTCCTTTCAAAAATAGGGCGCTCCCTCTAAAACGTGCCCTATAAAAGAGTACATCTCAGATTAAACTCTTCGAAGTCGCATCTTGACAACGGAGTTCAATTAGTCTACTTTAAAGTAGACTACTCGGAAGAAGACAAAGGAGGGAACTTGACTTTCGTCAATCGAGAATCGGAGGTTCAGTTTCTTCTTGATCAGACGACTTCAAACCGAGCGGAGCTCGTGATCGTCTATGGGCGACGCCGAATCGGGAAGACCGAGCTTCTAAGAAAAGTTTTCTCGAAAGGAAAGACGATCTATTTTGTA
This sequence comes from uncultured Syntrophaceae bacterium, assembly GCA_964393245.1. GTDB lineage: Bacteria > Desulfobacterota > BSN033 > BSN033 > UBA1163 > CAYMJV01. The sequence continues at coordinate 1,385 of CAYMTD010000570.1, read as the reverse complement.
GCGGATCTGGGAGCAGATCCAGACCAGCGGCGGAGGTTTTCAGAGGCTGTAAATCTCTCTTATCCTAACCCTCTTCTCCAAGCAGACATCCCTCCTGACTGGGATGCCCTTTTACGATACATCATCAGTCTTGCGGAGAAGGAGAGGATCGTATTGGTCATTGATGAGTTTCCCTACCTCTGCTCAAGTAATCCAGCCCTTCCTTCCATTCTCCAGCGAATTTGGGACGAAGTGGGCAAAGACTCGAAGCTCTATTTGATTTTGTGCGGGTCGTTCATTAGTTTCATGGAATGGGAGATCCTGGGTCATAAAAGTCCCCTCTACGGCCGTCGGACAGGACAGCTTCTGGTCCAGCCACTGCCGCTTCGCACACTAAAAGGTTTTTTCCCAGGGTATTCCTCCGAGGAAAGAATTTCGGCCTATGCGATCCTGGGAGGAGTTCCAGCTTATCTGATTCAATTTACGGATCGATTCTCAATACGCCAGAACATTGAAAGACAAATTCTGAAGCCTACAGCCTTTCTCCATGACGAGGTTCGATTCATCCTCATGGAGGAACTCCGTGACCCCAAGCATTATCTTTCCGTGCTCCAGTCTATTGCCTTTGGGAACGCCCGGATGAATGATATTGTCCAGAGGACCGGGATCGACCGGGGCCCGGTCAGCAAGTACCTCTCCGTCCTTCAGGATTTGAGATTGATCAAAAGGGAAACCCCTGTTACGGAAAGGCACCCGGAAAAAAGCCGTAAGGGCATTTACCGCATCTCAGACAACTTCTTTCGCTTCTGGTTTCGCTTTGTTCTTCCTTTCAAAAGCCGTCTTGTGGAAGCCAGGGAACGGAGGATCCTAGAAGCGGAAGTTCTCCCCCATCTGGACAATTTCATCGGCCAGATCTTCGATAAAATTTGTGTCGAAATTCTCCGGTACCTCGCCGACAGGGAAAAGATCGAACTGAATTACGACCAGGTCGGGCGGTGGTGGGATGGAAGCGAAGTAATCGATCTTGTTGCACTGGCAGGGAATAAACCTGTTTTTGCGGCTGAGTGCAAATGGTCAAAGAAGCCAGTCGGAATGGATGTCTTGAAGGATCTTCGAAGAAAAACACTCCTCATTCACGAAGGGAGAGGGGATCGTCTTCTCCTCGGTCTTTTTTCCAGATCCGGATTCACAAAGGAGGTTGAGAATCTCGGAAGAAACGGAGAGGTTGAACTCATCGATGTCCGAAAGATTGGACTTTAGGGCAAACCATCTCCTTAACCGTGTTGATTTCCATCCTATTGGAAAATCTTCGCTATGGCTCTAAAATGAGCCAGCGGGCACAGTATTCGACGAACTCCATCTCTTCTTTTTTCCTTTATGACGTGGAACGTTTCGCCGGGGAAATC
>CAYMTD010000569.1:0-1948 GCA_964393245.1 uncultured Syntrophaceae bacterium | reverse complement strand
CCAACTTCGATCCATCTTTCTTGACCGATTCAAAGTAGACCTTGTCTGGTTTATCGATGCTCAGTTCATCCAGTACTTTTGCTGGACTGGCCTTCTCTTTCCTTAAGAGATTGATGACATTCAATTTCTCTTGTAATATTCTTTGTTGCTCTTTGGCCTTCTCAAATTCCGTCCTCAAGGATTTGTAGTATTGAATCTCCTTGATCGTATTGGAGATCTGGGCATCCGTCTTTTCTTTCTCACCACCGATGTACCACAGGACCACAGAGAGCAAAGCCAGGACCACCCCCATGGAGAGAATAAAAACGATGATCTCTTTTCTCACCCCAATTTTCTTCTTTTCCTTCCGTGCCTTGAGTAAATTGATCTTGATCATTTGTCCCCTACCCTTCTTGAAGCCAGTCCCACGGCTACTGCCATGATGGGACCGATCTCCCTCAAATAATCCATGTCAAAATTCTTGCCGCTGTATTCAATCCTCTTGAAAGGATTCGCGACCTCAACGGGAATTCCAATCTGTTGCTGGAGGACGATGTCAAAATCCTTAATTTTCGACCCGCCCCCGCTCAGGTACAATTTGCTGACCTTTTCATAGGTGGTCGTGGATTGGAAAAAATCGAGTGAATTTCCGATCTCAACGGCCAACGCTTCCGAGGCTGTCTTGAGGACATTCTGGAGAGCCGGTTGAAAGGCAGCTTCTCCCTTGTCGCCGACTTTGATCCTTTCCGCTTCTTCGTAGTCGATGTGGAGCTGACGTTGAATTTCTTCCGTAATCTGATTCCCGCCTTTGAATATATCTCTCGTGAAACTGGAGGTGTTATTCCTGACGATATTAATGTTCGTGATGCTGGCACCCACGTTGGCGATAGCCACGGTATCGTCTTTGTCAATATCATAGTTGATTTCGAGCATATTCTCTAAGGCAAAGGAATCTGTGTCGATGATGACAGGATTCAGTCCTGCCTCCACGATAACCGACTGATAATCGTTGATAATATCTTTCTTGGCAGCCACCAAAACCACATCCATGAGCTCGGCGTTTTCTGAGCTCGAGCCCAGCATATGAAAATCGATATTTACGTCATTAATATCGAAAGGGATATATCGCTCGGCTTCCCATTGAATCGATTCTTCCAGTTCAGCTTCTGTCATAAAGGGCAAACTGATCTTCTTGACGATCACAGAATGACCCGAAACGGATGTGACGACATCCTTTCTCTTCGTTTTCGTGGTGGAAACCAGGTCTCGGATGCCATCGATGATGGTGACGGAGTCCATTAGTGCGCCGTCCACAATAGCCTCCGGAGGGAGAGGGGAGATGCCCAAATTCTGTAACTTGAATCCGCTTTTCCCCCTGTTTAATTCGACCAGTTTAATCGAACTCGACCCGATATCAATGCCTACGACATCCTTCTTTTTTCCTAAGAACATTTTAACACCCCTCTTGTTGTGGCAAATTTGTAATCAATTATTGCCATATTCTTCCAAAAGTCAAGAAAAAATTTTTGTTTCCCTCTAAAATTCTGAAAGGTAACCACAGAAACTTCATAATTCATTTTAACCTTTACCAATAACCCTCTAAAATTTCTCATTAATGATCTGATAATCCGTATTTTTTTATCTTTGCCCTCAGGGTTGCTCTGGAAATACCTAAAATCTTTGAGGCTTTTGATTTATTCCATTCAAGATTCTTAAGAACTTTGGTGAGATGTATCTTTTCCATGTGGTCCAAGGACATTTCTTCAGTAATTTCAGCTAACTCAGGGCCCGACACGGCCCGATCAAATCCTACGGTCTGCCGTAATTCGAAGGGAAGCTGTTTATGGGTGATAAAATCCTGATCAGTAAGGATCATCGCCCTTTCAATGACATTCTTGAGCTCTCTCACATTTCCGGGCCAGTGATACTGGGTCAACAGTTTCTTTGCTTCCTCACTGAACCCCCGAAT
>CAYMTD010000568.1:0-1950 GCA_964393245.1 uncultured Syntrophaceae bacterium | reverse complement strand
TTCCTATCCTTCTCGTCCCCAAATTCATAGAGCTCTGCGAACAATCAGGAGGAAAAATCTCCAAAGTGGGTATTGTGGAGGATATCCGAGGCACGGCTTCCTATCCAAACTGGGAAAAGAAGGGAGAGGAGAATCGAGGAGGGAAAGATTTCCTGGAAGATTCGAGGCGGATTCTCCGGAATCTCCAGCGGGAAGGCTATCCCATTGAAATCCTCTTTCTGGATTCATCGGATGCCGTCTTGATGAGGCGTTTCAGTGAAACCAGACGGGAACATCCCTTGGCGGTTGGAGGATCGATCCGGGACGGCATTCGTCTGGAACGGGAGGGGCTTCAAGGGATAAGGGACATGGCCAACCACGTGATCGATACCTCCGATTTCAATGTCCATCAACTAAAAGAAAGGATTCAGCAGTATGCCCAGCAAGGACTGACCTCGAGCCAGATGACGGTGACCCTTCTCTCTTTCGGGTATAGTTTCGGCATCCCTTTTGAAGCCGACCTCGTCTTTGATGTTCGGTTTTTGCCCAATCCCTACTTTGTGGAGGGACTGAAACGGTTGAGCGGGGACGATCCCAAAGTCGCGGAATATGTCCTCCAGTGGGAGGAGACGAAAGAATTCTTGAAACGCATCCAGGAGTTCATTCGGTTTCTCTTTCCGTTCTATAGAAGGGAGAGGAAAACCCATCTGACCATCGCAGTAGGATGCACCGGTGGAAGACATCGATCTGTTGTGATCGCGAATCGAGTGAAAGAGATCCTTGGTGATGAATTGGCTCAAGAAGGTGTGTTTCTGATGGTTCGACACCGAGATGCGGAGAAAGGGTGAGAGAGATGGTAGGGGTCGTTGTTGTCACACATTGTCATTTGGCAGAGGAGCTGATTGCCGCTGCACAGTTGGTGGTCGGAGAAGACCTGAAACAATTTCAACCTGTTTCCATTGATCCGAAGGAAGGATCGGAAGAGATCAGGACGAAGATTATCTCGGCGATAAGAAAAGTAGATGAGGGGCAGGGAATTCTTATCTTGACGGATATGTATGGGGGGACTCCTTCGAATATCAGCCTCTCCTTTTTGGAGGAGAAGAAAATTGAAGTGATTACGGGTGTGAACCTCCCGATGTTACTCAAGCTGGCCACCTATCAGGACGATATGGATCTGGAATCGTTGGCTGCTTTTATTACGGATTATGGTCAGAGAAATATTAATTTGGCCAGTGAGGTGCTGAAGAAGAGAGTGGAGAAGAAGAGCTAAAAGTTCGGAGTAATGAGTTCAGAGTTCGGAGTCAAACATCCGAAGGAGGAGATACTTCTCCTCCGTGATCCCCGGGGGATCGGGACGGTGGGTGAACGCCCTGGGGTCAATGAGAAATGGAAATGCAGACGTTTACGATAAAGAATCGACTGGGGCTTCATGCACGGGCAGCCGCCCTCTTGGTGAAGACCGCTAATAAGTTCGCTTGCGACGTGACGATCGAGAAGGATGGGGTCGAAGTCAACGGTAAGTCGATCATGGGCATTCTCATGTTGGCGGCTTCGAAGGGGACGAAGATCACGCTGAAGGTAGAGGGCAGGGATTCGGTTCAGGCCCTGCAGACCCTGGGACGATTGATTGAAAGTAAATTCGGTGAGGAGTAAGAATGGCGGTTCAGCAACAGATCAATAAATTTATCCAGGGCATCGGGGCTTCCCAAGGGATTGTGACGGGAAAAGCCTTTATGGTCGAACGGTCCAAGGTTCGAGCCCCGGAAAAGCGGATTCAACCGGAACAGGTCGATGACGAGGTAAAACGATTTCTCGGAGCCATTCAAGAATCCCGAAACCAATTGATGGAGATCAAAGAGAAGATTCTTGATCCTGAGGTGCGGCGCCATACCTTTATCCTCGATGTCCACCTTATGATCCTGGATGACCAGATGCTCATTCAAGACACCGTCGACACCATCCGGAAGA
>CAYMTD010000567.1:0-1951 GCA_964393245.1 uncultured Syntrophaceae bacterium | reverse complement strand
TCGAATAGCCTCAGAGATCATACCGGAATCAACATAAAATTCCTCTTTCAGTAACAGAGCCAACTCAGGCGCCTGGTCGAGTTTGATGTCGACAACAAGATCCACGGCAAGAGTCGTCCGGGGAACTCCAAAGGCGGAACTTGCCAACGACCCGCCGACTTGATAACCAATCCCCAGCTTTTCAAAGGTTCTGGCCACTGTCAGAACAACCTCTATGATGTCCGGGAATTTCACCTCGTTTGCACCTGTTTCTCAATCAGCCGTTTCACAGTCCTATCTGCCAAGATCCGATCCCCGTAAAGGAGAAATATGAAACGCCGCAGACGGTCCTCCGGACTCTCATCTGGATATCTTTCACACAATCCTCCCCAAGAAAGCCGGCGCGTCGTCTGGACCAAAGAGGTGACCATCTGCAGTCGCCGAGGAAGAGATGCTTTGCGGATCAGCTCAATGTGAATTTGCTCTGAATCTGCGTGAGTATCTCGGGATAATGTTTTCATTGTTCCTGGCGCCGCTCGCAGGACCCCCTGGCTGCCGAAAGACACGGAGCGGGATAAACCTCTGTCGTAAGATTTTTAGCTATTTTATACCCCGCTTATGTCTCTGATTCGGGACGGCTGAAAACAGGTTCGATTCCGATGCTCTCCAGCCAGTCTTTGACCGCTTCTTTATCCCTTTCGGCTTTGAAGGTGAACCACTTCTTCTCCACTTCTGGATAGTCTCTCAATACGTTCTTGAACCTGCGAAAAGCTCCTTTTCCATCAAGAGCAATGGAAAGCTCTCTCTGGATCCTTCGGTCCGTTACTCCCTCTGCAAATTCAACCATCAAATTATATCCTTCGTAACCTAGCCGGATAAGAATCTCTCTATACCGCTCGCTTCCTTCATAGATTTCTCTTGCCTTAGAAACCAACTCAAGTTCCCACGCAGGAAACCCCTCGAAAGAATCCCCCTCATCAAGGGCGCTCATCACTTCTTCCGGAATAGCCACGACTTCTCCTCTCTGGGTGTCGAGGTAATACTGAGTGGTAAATCGATCCTGATTGTCCATGATCATCGCAATATCTTCGAAATCGACTTTCAGTTTTTTCATCGCCTCATCCCCTGCTCCCCCGCGAATGGAGGAAATGGCTCTTCAAGATGTGAGGATTTCGTATTTTCCGAGGCCGAAGCTCGTTCCTTTCCCCACATGGATGTATTCTCCGAGCAGAATAAATGGAAGAAAGGGTTCGAAATCCCCCTCGAACGTGATTGAACCGACAAAGCCCCCCATCTTCATCCTCGTCTCCTGCCGGCTCGAGTAACGTTCCCACTCAAGCCAGGAAAGGCTCTCCTTCTTCACTTTTATAGTCTCGGATTTCTTAATTAAGCCTTTAAAATCAAGGGCGAGTTCCTGCCCACAGTGAAAATATGAGAGAAGCGAGATCCGCCTGAGGAGATTCCGAAAAAGGACATGAAATTCAGGTTTTGGGGAGAGACTGCCATCGAATTTGAAACGTGTAGGGGTTAAAAAAGAAAGGTGTAAGGTGGAGGGTGAAAGGTCAAAGGAACCAAGATCATCAATTTTCAAGGCCCTAAAATTATCTCTTAGGGTTTTGTCTCTCCTCGAATATATCATTTCCCCTTCTTCAGCTCTAACCTTAATCCTTTCACCTTGTTCTTCCCTGGTTTCACCTTTCACCTTTAACCTTTGACCTGGCAGCATTGCCCATACTTCCTCTAATTGATATTTCCCTTTGCCCTTACCGATACCAATCCGTCCGAGCTCATCGAAGGTGTAGATGAAGTAGGGAAGGAAGTCGATTGATTTGCCGATTAGCACCAACTCGAAGATGAGTGCCTCCCCCTCTCGATACTCCCTCTTCTCCTCAAGAGGAGGGGTGATAACAAAAGGATGAGGAGCATAGGGATACTTTTTCATCTTTGAGGTATTTGAAGGAGGTGGGGTTTC
>CAYMTD010000566.1:0-1953 GCA_964393245.1 uncultured Syntrophaceae bacterium | reverse complement strand
AAATCAGACCAGATGGTTCGTGGAACCGTTGTGCTTCCCCACGGGACGGGAAAGAGAGTCAGAGTGCTGGTCTTTGCAAAAGGAGCCAAGGAGAAAGAAGCCTTGGATGCCGGGGCCGACTATGTTGGAGCGGAAGAATTAATCGAAAAGATCTCCAGGGGATGGCTGGATTTTGACAAGGCGATTGCCACACCGGATATGATGGCCGCGGTCAGCAAACTGGGAAAGATTCTGGGCCCTCGAGGCTTGATGCCTAATCCTAAAGTGGGAACCGTCACCTTCGAATTGGAGAGGGCCATCAAAGAGATCAAGGCAGGCAAGGTGGAGTTCAAGGTGGAGAAGGCGGGGATTGTCCATGTCACCGTGGGCAAGATTTCCTTCGGGTTCGAGCGTCTACTAGAAAATATAAAGACACTTTTGGAAGTGATCCTCCGGGCGAAGCCGCCGACGAGCAAGGGGGTCTATTTCCGGAGCATCGCATTATCGACAACGATGGGGCCAGGAATCAAGATTGATCCGCTTTATGCCCGAAACGTGCTGAAGCAGTAGCACGGGGGGCAGGGGGCTTGCGAAGGAGGGAAACGGCGTTGAATCGAAAGGAAAAAGAGCTTGTCGTATCCGACATGAGCAAACAGGTCGAGGGATTAAAGGCCGCTGTCCTGACCAACTACCGAGGCCTCAATGTGGAGCAGTTGAATCAACTGAGAAGGCGGTTGAGAGAAGAGAAGATATCTTACCATGTCGTCAAGAATACTTTAATGAAGTTGGCCTCCAAGGGTACGGATCTGGAGAAGCTACGGGATTATTTTGAGGGACCGACGGCGATCGCCATCTCTTATGGTGATCCTATCCTCTTGGCAAAGATTTTGGCCGAATTTGTGAAGTCTCAACCTGCGCTTGAGATTAAGGTGGGCTTGATCCAAGGAAAGGTGATCCCTCCCGAGGAGGTGAAGTCTCTGGCGACCATGCCCTCCCTCGAGGTTCTCCTGACCCAGGTACTGGCGGGGATTCAGATGCCCGGAGGTCAACTGGCCGGGGTCATCCAAAACGCCCTTCAGCAGGTCGTGGGGGTGATCCAGGCCCGAGTCGATCAACTTGCAAACTCGAATGCTGAGAGTTGAACATGGTCGAAAGCTCGAAGGTGGAGGGACCATTCCACCTTCTAATATAGAGACAGGAGGAATTTTCCAATGGCAGATATCCAGAAGATTGCAGATGAGATTAGCAGCCTGACCTTATTAGAGGCCCGGGACTTGGTGAAGACCCTTGAGGAGAAACTGGGGATCAAGGCCGCAGCGCCGATGCCCATGGCTGCGATACCAGTTGCAGGTGCCGTTGCAGGAGCCGAAGCGGCTCCTGCTGAGGAAAAGGTGGAGTTTGATGTTATTTTGACAGGGTTTGGCGACAAGAAGATTCAGGTCATCAAGGTTGTCCGAGAACTGACCGGCCTGGGTTTGAAAGAAGCCAAGGACCTTGTCGAAGGCGTTCCCAAGCCTGTGAAAGAGGGTGTTTCGAAGGACGAGGCAGCCACGATGAAGAAGAAACTTGAAGAGGCTGGGGGGACGGTCGAAATAAAGTAGGTTAAGATATCAGAGATGTTATGGGACATGGTTGTCTCTTCCCAGAAGGACAGCGGGTGGATCGGTCCGAAAGGGAGGAGACTTTTTATTTAACGGAAAGGAGTTTTTATGGCGAGTGTGGTCCCGATCTATCGAAGGTATCGTAAGAACTTCTCAAAGATCAAAGAGGTTTTGGACATCTCCAATTTGATTGAGGTTCAGAAGAGATCCTACGAAAAGTTTTTGCAAGCCAATGTGGACCCGGAGAAGCGGGAAAGTATCGGGCTTCAGGCTGTATTCAAGACGGTTTTTCCGATCAAAGATTTTTATGAGACCGCCTCTCTCGAATTTGTCAGCTACCGTCTCACCGAACCGAAATATGATGTGGAAGAAT
>CAYMTD010000565.1:0-1963 GCA_964393245.1 uncultured Syntrophaceae bacterium | reverse complement strand
CAGGGCTGAAGGAAGTTTCTGAGATGGAGGATATCTTTGTCTTTCATGCTGGGACCGCTCTGAAAGATGGGCAGATCAGCACCAATGGCGGAAGGGTTCTTGGAGTAACCGGGTTGGGGAAAGAGATCCCGAAGGCCATCGAGAGGACTTACCGGGCCGTTCGAAAAATCTCCTGGCCAGGGGTTCACTACCGAACTGATATCGGTCAAAAAGCGTTGTGTCGCTAATACGAAACGAGGCTGAGGGCATAGGGCATAGAGCATAGGGTTAGTCAAGAATAAACGTTGTCCAACGGTAAGGGTAACGATGCCCGTATCGTTAAATCGAAACTGACGTTTGTCGTTGTCGAAACTTGTATCGAGGCTCGTTAACAGAAACTGGATACTCGAGCCTCGTTTCCCGAGCTTCCTGCCTCGATACCAGCATCGTCACCCATAAGCGTTTGGCCCATAATCAAAACGCCTGCCTGCCGGTTGGCGGGGCTTCGTAGGCGTAACCCTAACCCGAGCATCTGCCGCTTGAGAGCTACCTAAATGTCGGAGGGACAGAAAATGTATAACCTCGCAGTGATTCCGGGAGACGGAACCGGGCCCGAGGTCATTGCTGAAGGGTTGAAGGTTTTGAAGGCCCTCTCTGACAAATTTGGGTTCAATCATCACCTGGAGCATTTCGACCTGGGGGGAGAACGATACTTGAGGACTGGAGAAATACTCCCGGAGTCTACCCTTAAAAAGTTGAAGGAGATGGACGCGATCTACCTTGGAGCCATCGGCCACCCGGAGGTCAAGCCCGGTGTTTTGGAGAAGGGGATTCTGTTAAAGATTAGGTTTGAGTTGGATCAATATATCAACCTCAGACCTGTCAAGCTCTACCCCGGAGTGGAGACGCCTCTTAAGGACAAGAAAGCCGAGGATATTGACTTTGTGGTCGTTCGGGAGAATACGGAAGGCGCCTATTTAGGGGCAGGGGGTTTTCACAAAAGGGGAACATCAGATGAGATTGCGGTCCAGGAAGCAATCCACACCCGAAAAGGGGTGGAGCGCTGCATTCGTTATGCCTTTGAGTACTGTCGCAAAAGGAATCGGAAGCACAAAGTCACCCTTTGTGGAAAGACGAATGTTCTCACGTATGCCTTTGACCTCTGGGAGAGGACGTTCCATGAAGTGGCGAAAGAGTTTAAGGATATTGAGGCCGATTACGCCCATGTCGATGCGATCTGTATGTGGATGGTGAAAAATCCAGAATGGTTCGATGTGATCGTCACTGACAATATGTTTGGAGATATCATCACGGATTTGGGAGCGATGATCCAGGGAGGGCTTGGAATTGCTGCGGGTGGAAATATTAATCCCAAAGGAATTTCCATGTTTGAACCCATGGGAGGATCTGCACCGAAGTATACGGGGAAGGGCGTGGTGAGCCCTCTGGCGGCCATTTCAGCCTGTCAGATGATGTTGGAGAACCTCGGAGAAGAGAAAGCGGCTCAGGACATCGAAAAGGCCATCATGAAAGTGGTCAGACAAGATGTCAAAAGCCTCTCTGCTGGTAAGATGGGAATGAGTACCTCAGAAGTGGGAGATCTGGTGGTGAAGTATATAATTGAAAGTTAGGAGTTCAGAGTTCGGAGATTTAAACTCGAAACTCCGAACACCGAACTAATACAAACGCATTAAATCTTTTGTAGGGCAACCCTTTAGGGTTGTCTTAGACAAGGCTGAAGCCTTGCCCTACATGTAAAATTATTTCGTGCGTTTGTATTAGTTACTCCGAACTATCAAGGGAGGTTTGGAGATGGAATGGGGAATGAAGAATCGTTTGGCGCAGTTGATCAAGTCCGATGGGCACTGTCTCTTTCTGCCCATTGATCATGGGTATTTTCAGGGGCCGACCAGAAGATTGGAAAAACCGGGAGAGACCATCCGACCGTTGCTTCCTTATTGCGATGCCATTTTCGTAACAAGAG
>CAYMTD010000564.1:0-1970 GCA_964393245.1 uncultured Syntrophaceae bacterium | reverse complement strand
GAGGTCGATTATGTCATCCCGGGGAATGATGATGCCATCCGGGCCATCCAGCTCTTTGCCGTAAAAATGGCCGATGCCGTTATCGAGGGACGACAGCTCTATGAAAAACAGCTCCAGACAGAAGAGGCCAAGCCCGAAACAGAGACCGCTCCCCAAGCTTCATCCACAGGAGAGATTCAGGCAGAAGAGGAGATAGAGGAGGAAGAGGAGGTATAGGACCGAATGGAAATCTCTATTGAACAGGTGAAGGATTTGAGACAAAGGACAGGAGCCGGCGTCATCGATTGCAGGGCCGCCCTTCAAGAGGCGAAAGGAGACATGGAAGGCGCCATCGAATACCTTCGGCGAAAAGGATTGGCTACGGCCGCCAAGAAGGCGGGACGCATTGCCACGGACGGCCTGGTCGCTTCCTATATCCATGCTGGGGGAAAGATGGGGGTACTGGTGGAAATCAACTGCGAAACGGATTTCGTAGCTAAAACAGAGGAGTTTCAAACCTTCGCGAAAAATATCGCGATGCAAATCGCAGCCGCAAACCCCCAATACATCCGAAGAGAGGACATCCCCACAGAGGTTTTGGAAAAGGAGAGAAGGATTTACAGGAGCCAAGCCCTGGAGGGTGGAAAACCGGAAAAGGTGATTGAGAAGATCATCGAAGGCAAAATCGAAAGGTTTTATTCCGAGGTTTGCCTCTTAGAACAGACCTACATTAAAGACTCCGATCTGACGGTCAAGGAAATCCTCGATGCGATGATCGCTAAGATCGGGGAGAATATTGCCATCCGTCGGTTTGCCCGTTTTCAATTGGGCGAAGGGCTACAATCCTAATCCTGACCTGCCATGAAGAGAACCCTCTATCGAAGGATCCTTCTCAAGATCAGCGGTGAGATTTTGACGGGCGGAGGAGACTATGGAATCGATCCAGCGGTCATCCAGCAGGTCGCTCGAGAGATTAAAGAGGTCAAAGCCCTCGGAGTGGAGATTGCGATCGTCATCGGAGGTGGAAATATCTTCCGGGGGATTGCAGCGAGCTCACAGGGGATGGACCGAGCCTCCGCAGATACGATCGGGATGTTGGCCACAGTGATGAACGGAATTGCCCTGCAGGACGCCCTGGAAAAGATGGACGTGCAAACTCGCGTCCAGACCGCCATCGAAATGCGCGAGGTAGCAGAACCCTATATTCGGCGACGGGCCATGAGACATCTTGAGAAGGGGCGGGTTGTCATCTTCGCAGGGGGAACGGGAAACCCCTATTTCACCACGGACACGACGGCATCCCTTCGGGCCATGGAAATCGGAGCCGAGGTGATTCTGAAGGCAACCAAGGTCGATGGTGTCTATGATTCAGATCCGCTCATCAATAAGCGGGCCAAGAAATTTGATAAACTATCCTATCTCGACGTCCTCAAGAGACAGCTCAAGGTCATGGATGCCACCGCGATCTCCCTTTGCATGGATCATCAGATCCCGATTATCGTCTTCAGTTTAAAAAAGAGAGGGAACATTAAGAGGGCTGTTTTGGGGGAACGAGTGGGAACAAAAGTTGGGGGATGAACCATGGATGAGAAGGTGGGTAAAGAAGTAGAGGCAAAAATGGAGAAAACCCTTTCTTCCTTTAAGGCAGATCTCAATAAGGTGAGGACTGGCAGGGCTTCCCTGGCGCTCTTCGATGATATCCGGGTCGATTATTACGGCACCCCTACCCCTCTAAACCAAATGGCCACCCTGGCCGTTCCAGAACCAAGGCTGATTACCATTCAGCCGTGGGACACCTCCGTGATCGGAGAGATCGAAAAGGCTATCCTCAAATCGGAGCTGGGGGTGACTCCTGCAAATGACGGAAAGATCATTCGCATCACCATTCCAAGACTGACCGAGGAACGCCGGAAGGAGTTGGTGAAGGTCGTTAAAAAGATGTCCGAAGGGGCAAAGGTCTCTGTTCGAAATATCCGGAGGGAGGCGAACGA
>CAYMTD010000563.1:0-1971 GCA_964393245.1 uncultured Syntrophaceae bacterium | reverse complement strand
CCCTTCCCTCCTGCCTCATATAGACGATGACCCCTTTGCCCTCTTTTTCTACCATCGCCATGGCATTGTGGAGTTGTTCTTCACAGTCGCAGCGCTTTGATCCAAAGACGTCACCGGTCAGGCATTGCGAGTGAACCCTTACGAGGACCGTGTCTTCAGGACCGATCTCTCCTTTTACCAGAGCGATATGGTGAAAAGGGTCCACATCGTTCTCATAGGCAATGGCCGTAAAGAGTCCACCATATTTGGTGGGAAGGTTGGCAGTGGCGATCCGCCTGACCAGGGATTCTTTTCGGAGGCGGTATTTGATGAGATCCGCAATCGTGACGATGCTCAGACCGTGGTTCTGGGCGAAGATCTGGAGGTCGGGCATCCTCGCCATGGTCCCATCCTCATTCATGATCTCGCAGATCACCCCCGCAGGCTTGAGACCTGCCAGTCTGGCCAGGTCAACCGAGCCTTCTGTCTGGCCTGTCCTGACCAGAACTCCCCCCTGTTTGGCCCGTAACGGAAAGATGTGTCCAGGTGTGACCAGATCCTCAGGTTTCGTTTCATCATCAATAGCCGTCAAAATGGTACGGGCCCGGTCTGCCGCCGAGATACCGGTGGTCACCCCCCTTCGGGCATCGATCGAAACGGTAAACGCAGTTTGAAACCTTGAGGTATTATCCTGGACCATCATTGGAAGGCGAAGCTCATTGAGCCTTTCCTCTGTAAGCGAAAGACAGATCAGTCCCCTTCCGTACTTTGCCATGAAATTTATTGCTTCAGACGTGACCTTCTCCGCAGCCATGGTGAGGTCGCCTTCATTCTCTCGATCCTCATCATCGACCAGAATGACCATCCTGCCTTCTCGAATGTCTTTCAGTGCTTTTTCAATCGTACTGACCATTGGCGTCCTCACTCCTCTTTTAAGAATCCATGCTCCTTCAAGAAAGAAAGGTCAATTCCCTTGGATGTTCCCCTCCCCTGGCTCAAGACCTTTTTCACGTATTTCCCCAAGATATCTGCCTCTACGTTAACCTCATCTCCAACCCTTTTCTGCATGAGGGTTGTTTTTTCAAGGGTATAGGGGATGAGAGTCAACCGAATCCAATCCTCGTGAGACTCATTAACAGTCAGGCTAATCCCGTCAATCGCAATCGATCCTTTTTGAACTACATAGGGATTGACGGATGAAGGGATACGGATCTTGAGGTGAAGAAAGTTCCCTTCCTTTCTCCTCTCGGTAATCTTTCCGACCCCGTCAATGTGGCCTGTAAGAATGTGGCCTCCCAGTCGGTCAGAAAGTCTTAGGGCTCTCTCCAGGTTGACCTTGTCCCCCTCCTTCACTCTCGAAAGAGTCGTCTTTTGAAGGCTTTCGGGAGAAAGGTCAACCAAAATAGTCTTGCCTCGCTTTCCCACAACCGTCAGGCAGACACCATTTATACTAATACTATCACCGAGTTGCACCTCTGTCAAATCGAAGGGAACTTCCAGTGTCAATCGCTTCATCTCCCCTTGGTAGTCCACCTTCAGAACTTTTCCCTTATCCTCGATGATTCCAGTGAACATATCTTCCGCCCACTGTGAACAATGGACGATGAACCTTGAACTATGAACTATAAACCTATAACCTATAACCTGTTATTGTTAACTCCTACAGATAGCCTTCCACAAGAATATCCTTCCCTATTTTTTTCACTTTCACATCCCTTAGGGGAATGGCCTCCTTGAGGCTGGCAACACCAACGCCACCAAAGATTCCCGGGGCCAGAGGGTCACCGATCAATTTAGGTGACAGAAAGAAGAAGATTTTGTCGATCAGACCCTGATCGAAAAAGGCACCATTGATCTCGCTTCCCCCTTCCACCAGCAAGCTCATCATTCCCATCTCTCTTAATTTTAGGAGTAAGGATTTCAGGTCGACCCTTCCCGATTTGGAGTCGCAGATGAGAACCCGGATTCCCTTCTTTTCGAGCTGCTCTATCC
>CAYMTD010000562.1:0-1972 GCA_964393245.1 uncultured Syntrophaceae bacterium | reverse complement strand
GCGTCGACAATGGCGATAATCCTTGCTCCAATGGGGATCTCTCTTCCCTTCAGGCGGTGGGGATATCCTTTCCCATCCCAGCGTTCGTGGTGATAGAGGATCAAGGGGACCGTTCCTCGCAGAAAGTAGAGAGGTCGAATGAGTTCCGCACTGAGCTGCGGATGCTTCTTCATCGTCTCAAACTCCGTCGTCGTCAATTTCGAGTGTTTGAGCAAAATTTTTTCATTGATGCCTACCTTACCAATATCATGCAAGATGACCGCCTTCCGAATGTGCTCGATCTCGTTCTTGGGCAACTTTAGCACTTTTGCAATGCCGACGGCATAGTTCATCATTCTCTTGGTGAAGTTATCGGAGTACAAGTCTTTGGCCCCGATTGTTTTTGCCAACGCAAAAATCGCTTCGATCAGGCTCTGGTTGGCACGTTGTGAAAGTCGATTAATCTTCTTCTTCAGAAGTTCGATCACATTGCTGGTGTCATCTTCAGCGAAGGCTTTTCCCTCGAGCTTTTCCAGATCTTTTGAAGAAAAGACCTTGTTCCCCCCATACTCCTTCACCTTATTTAAGATTTGATCAGCGAGATCAACCAAGTCAAGGCCCCTGATGATCACCCCATCTTCAGGGTACGAAGCGACGCTGACGCTCACTTTCAGTTTGAGGCTATGAGCCTTATTACCGAAAGTATGTGCGTTAATTATTCTCAAAAGTCGCTTCGCCAGAACCAGACCCGTCGATCGATCCGTTCGTGGAGCGATCATCACAAATTCCTCACCTCCCAGGCGGAAGATGATATCATATCTCCGTACCGCTCCTTGAAGGGTTTTGGTAAACTGCTTTAAGACGAGGTCCCCAAAGGAGTGACCATAGACATCATTGACCGCTTTAAAATAGTCGATATCCATCATGATCACAGAGAGGGATTGGGCATGTCGTTTGGCCAACGCAAGCTCTTTTTCGACTGTCTCATTAAAGTGACGGCGATTGTAAAGGCCGGTATGAGGATCTTTCAGAGCCAGATTGCTCAATTTCTTATTCAGTTGAAGGGTGGACCGATTTGATTCCTTTAGTGTCCGGATGACTTTTTTCAGACGCATATTTGATTCTTTCAGCTCTGCCACTTCCATTCTCAGTCTTGTTAGGGTGTCCATCCTTGTCCTCTCCGATCCATTGTTGAACTTGAATATGCGATCCGCTCCGTCAGCAGCTTTTGGGGCTTGCGCACTGTCGCATTTAGTGCTGAATATTAACTTAACTAAAAAATTTATCAAGAAAAAAATCGCCGACCCATGACAATTGACCCTGGTGCTGTGGATGCCGATACTAAGAATCTTATCCTCGCAAATATTTTGGTGATATAATTTTTTAAATTGTGTAGAATTCTTGTCGAGAGAAGGAAGCTTTGAAGTAGGTCCAAGCAGCCTCATGAGCTTTCTGATCCGAGAGGCAAGCGGATGCAAGATATTTATGAAGAGATGATGGCGAACGCTCGGGTGATTGCTGCCTCTTTCCCTCAGCCCAGGTTTTATGTGAGCTGTAGAGAGCCGCTGAACCTGTCCCGATCCCTTTTTGATGAAAACGGGCAGGTCATGAGATGCCGTACCTTTGTCCTCAAGGAGCTGAATGACGACTTTGGCCACGGAATCGTTCACTCGGAAAAGGTGGCTCTGGAGGCTGGAGCACTGGCTTATATTGAAGGGGAAAAGTTTTCGCTTGAGGAATCTCTAAGACGCGATGCCTGTCTCCTGGCGCAGATCGCGGGTCTTCTGCATGACTTAAGGCGCGGTGAAAAAGATCACGCCAAGGCGAGCGCGTCTGCAGCCTCAAACATGTTAAAGGATTTTTTTCTCTCCCCAGCGGAGGGAGAGGTGATCGTGCAGGCCATTGCCAACCACGAAGCCTTTGTTGAGCCCAAGAGAATGGATTCGCCTCTCGGGCAAATGGTCAGCGATGCCCTCTACGATGCGGATAAATT
>CAYMTD010000561.1:0-1973 GCA_964393245.1 uncultured Syntrophaceae bacterium | reverse complement strand
ATGAAGGAGCATCAGAGGTACTTCCCCGTGGAAGATGAACGGGGAGCACTCCTTCCTTATTTCATCTGCATCAGCAATACGGTCCCCAAGGACCGGAGCGTTGTGGTGAAAGGGAACGAAAGGGTTCTCAAGGCAAGGCTTTCTGATGCAAATTTCTTCTTCCAGGAGGATTTGAAGATCCCTCTCGAAAAAAGGCTGGAGGAATTGAAGAAGGTTGTCTTCCAGGCGAAACTGGGGACGTCGCATGAAAAGGTGATCCGTTTTACCAAACTGGCCTTATTCATTTGTGAACAGGTCGAGCCGAAACTTCGACAGGTGGTTGAGAAGGCTTCTTTATTGTGCAAAGCCGATCTGGTGACAGGAATGGTGGGGGAGTTCCCAAAACTCCAGGGAATTGTGGGGAGAGAGTATGCCCGTCTGTCAGGAGAGAAACCGGAGGTATACGAGGCCATCTATGAGCACTACCTTCCAGCCTTTGCAGGAGACCGATTGCCCAATAGTCCCGTGGGGGATATGGTCAGCATCGCTGACAAACTGGATACGATTGTAGGTTGCTTCGGAGTTGGGCTTGTGCCCACGGGGACGGCCGATCCCTTCGGATTGAGACGCCAGGCGTTGGGGATCATCCGCATCATTCTGGAGAAGAAATATTCACTTTCGTTAATCCAGTTGATTGATGAGAGCGGGGGACTGTTGCGAGAGAAAATGGAGCGACCTTTTCTTGAAGTGAAGAAGGAAGTCATAGAATTCTTCCGGATTCGATACCAAAATCTGCTATTGGATAAAGGATACCCGTTCGATCTAGTGGATGCCGCCCTCTCGACTTCCTTTGACGAGTTGTTAGATGCGCAACATCGCATCGATGCCCTGAAGGTAGCAAGGGTGTCTCAAGACTTCGAGTCGGTGGTCATCGGATTCAAGCGGGCGATGAATATCTTAAAAGGATATTCTTCAACAAAGGAAGTCAATCCCTCTCTATTCTCAGAGCAAGCAGAGAAAGATCTTCATCAATCTTTTCTGAAGGCCAAAGAAAAGATCGATCTTCATCTAAGGCAAAGAGCCTATGAATCTGCCATCCTTGAGATGACCCGGATGAGAAAGCCCATTGATACATTCTTTGATAAGGTCATGGTGATGGTCGAGGATGAAGAGATTCGGGATAACCGCCTTGCGCTTCTCAACGGAATTGGTCAGCTCTTCCTGAGAATCGCCGATTTTTCAAAACTCAGCTGAAAAGACCCTTGTAATCAAACGGTCTTTTCTTTTTTGCCCCTCAAAATAACGCTATCCTGCCACCACCGGATTGAGAAAGGCCGAGATATGCTCCCTCAAGATTTGTGACCTTAAGACCTACCGCAACCGGGCCGTTGTCGATGTCATTGGCAAGGGGAATAAGTTCAGAAGAATTCCCCGCACAGTGAAGCCCTGGTCGCCGTAGAGGATTACCTGAAGTCCACCGGGAACAAGGCCGATCCAGATCATTCCCTCTTCCAGGGCTTGGGGAAGCATGGTCCCTACGAGGAACGGCCCCTGACCCCGAAGGCCGTTGACTACCTGATCAAATCCCTGGTAAAAAAGGCACTGACCCAGAAGAGGGTTCATCCTCACGTTGTGCGGCATACTTTCGCCACGACCCTCCTGGACAACGGGAACGACCTCAAGACCGTTCAGGCTCTGATGGGTCACTCACATATTCGCACAATGGAGGCATATCTTCACAGCACGGATGACAGAAAGGTCGAGGCTATCCAGAGCCTGCAATTTGGGTAATAAAAAATCATTTAGCGGCTTAATCCTATGGCTGTGGAATTGACATTTGAGCAGTTGAAAGAGATGGCAAGATCTCATTGGAAAAAGCACCTTCCGAAATTCTATCGAAACCTGAAAAAATCAGGGAGCCCTCCACCCCCATGAGTCCTCATCCCACCGCCATCCCTGAAGGTATGGGAGGGTCAGTCGAGTCTCCCTTCCAT
>CAYMTD010000560.1:0-1978 GCA_964393245.1 uncultured Syntrophaceae bacterium | reverse complement strand
GCTGCTGGGAAAATGGCAGAAGCCCTGATTACACCGATTACGATAATCGATTACCTTGATTTGGAATGCATTGGAAAGAAAAAATCTGTGTAATCATATTTTGACCGGCTGTTGCCCCGCAAGCCCCACCCCTTCAGGACGGGGCCAAGGGGCACAATAAAAATGAAATTTCCTTCCCGGGAAGCCCCGCCCTTTAGGGCGGGAGCTTCAAATCCGTGTAATCAATTATAGAATTGACAAATAGGACCTATTCTCATAAATTAGCTTTACAAGTATGTGGAGAACTTTACGGAGGAGATATGGAGATAGAGAAGTTCTTGGAGATGACGAAGAGATTGGATAAAAAGAAGAAGGGGAAGGCCGAGGATCTGGAGAAACTTCAGAGGTTCTTCGAACGGTTTCATAATCTGAACCGGGCCTACCTGGATAAGGAGGCTTTTGAGAAGGCTCAGGAGTCGATCTCCAGCATAGCAGAGGCGATCGCCAACACGATGCAATTTCTCGGCTCCGAGATCACAAGGTTGAGAAATAAGCGGATGAAACTTCCCTTTGAAAATGTGGAACTGGGCGAGATGCAGAAAGTTCGAAAAAAGAACGAATTGATGATCAAGGAGCTTATGGCCGAGTTTTCAAGATAGGATCTGTTTAAGAAGTTACAAGTTCTGTGTTACGGGTATAGGGTTCTGAACTAAGGGATTTTGAATTCTAAAGTTGCAAATTGAGGAATGATTCGGTTCAAAATCCGAAATCGCTGTCTGCCGCCAGGCAGGCACAATACGCAATTCGACGTTTTGTCAAAACTTCCCTTTTGTTTTAGCCCCCATTCCAAAGGAAATTCAAGTAATTTCAACTAAATGCCTTCCTTAAGGGATCCCATCGTCCCCATTCCTTTGAGAAAGTGAACCTATCATTTTGGGATATTATTTCTTTTTCTTTTCTAACTCCCTCCGGATCGCATCTACCTTTTCTCTAAATTCCCGAGTGACGGCTTCCGACTGAAGCTGATCCGTGATGATATGAGGCGTCATCAGAAGGATGAGTTCTGTCTTTCCGGTGAGATATTCGTGTGATCCAAAAAGGGCACCCAGGATGGGGATTCGACTGAGAAGAGGGATGCCTGATTTCGTCACATCTTTCGAATCCTGAATGAGCCCCCCGATCACAATGGCCTGCCCTTCCATAACGGAGAGGACCGTCTTTGCCGTTCTCTTTCCAAAGACTGGAACCGTTGGTAGAGTACCCAGAGCAGTTGTCTCCACGGTACTGTCTTCAATGGAAATCTCCATAGACACCAGACCGCCATCACTGATGCGAGGGGTCACCGCGAGAATGATGCCGACATCCTTATATTCAATCGTCCCCTCGACCACATTCGTGCTTGCGGTGGCTGTCGTCGTGTAGGTGGAGGTGAGGATGGGTTGAGACGATCCAATCTGAATTTTTGCCTCTTTATTATTGGAGGCAAGGATATGCGGCGAGGAGATCACTCTCAGTCGGCCGCGTGTCGCCGCAGCTCGGATCGCGGCAGAAATTCTTCCTCCCAGCTCGACAATGGAGTATCGGATACCAATGGCAGTCAGTGCCTGACTGAACGGATCCGCAGGGGGCCTCGCACCCACCACGACCTCCTGCGCATTGGGAGGTTGACTCGAAAGGAACCTCGACCACTCAATTCCGAACTGGG
This sequence comes from uncultured Syntrophaceae bacterium, assembly GCA_964393245.1. Lineage (GTDB taxonomy): Bacteria > Desulfobacterota > BSN033 > BSN033 > UBA1163 > CAYMJV01. Next base: position 294 of record CAYMTD010000560.1, on the reverse strand, counting down.
TGGTGTCGTCAAGGGCGACCTCAGCGAGCAGAACCTCAATCAAAACCTGTTTGGGATAGATGTCGAGTTTTCTGATCGTTTCGAGGATCGCCCGATAATCTCTTGGATATGCTCTGATGACCAATGCATTGTTGGCCTCGTCAACGACGATATTGATCTCGCCTTCGGGAACGGCTGCCGCTTCCTCCTTAGGAGGCACTGCTGGGGCTGGGGCAGGTGTCGAAGGCCGGACACCCCTCGGCGTTGGTTCAGGGGTTACGACTTTCTCTTTGAACTCCGGTTTCTTCTCTTTGG
>CAYMTD010000559.1:0-1979 GCA_964393245.1 uncultured Syntrophaceae bacterium | reverse complement strand
CTGACATGAGCGCATCCCTGATCTCCTGAACAAATGCTCTGGAGAGCTGGTTGACGGGGGGATTATTGAAGGTGAGGATAGCCACTCCTTGGTTCAAATCGACTTTGACCATCCGGTAATCTGATTTCATAGGGTTCCTCCCCAGCAATTGAGATTTAGACAAATGAGACTAAGAAACAACGGCCCATCTCATCAATGAGCCTTGTCAAAATCAGCCGACCCGTTGCACTGATCAGCACTTTCACGGTTTTTATATGTATCTTATTGAAAAAAATCAAGCATTACTTCCTTTGGGGAAGATGGTAAATGGAGGACATTCTATTTGACACATTTCGCTCTATGGGCTATTTATTTTTAGGCAAACAGGAGGCATCAACGTGGAAAAACGAATCGTCTCAATTGTCCGTTACGAGAAGCCTCTGGAATCGGTTCGTCGTGCAGTGGATTTATCCCATGGTCTGGATCACCTGCCCCGCCAGGCGAACATTTTCATTAAACCCAATATCGTTTTCTGGACGCGCGCCATTCCTTTTCCAAAATGGGGCGTGGTGACCACCTCCCGGGTGGTCGAGGATTTGATCATCTTACTCAAGGATCGGGGGATCGATGACATCACCATCGTCGAAGGGATAACCACGTATGATCCGAAGGACAGGGAGACTCCTGCTCATGCCTTCGAGACCCTGGGTTATAACGTTCTGAGGAGGCGTTATGGGGTAAAGATCATGAACGTTTTTGAGAGGCCTTTTAAGAAAGTCGATCTCGGTGCCGGGGTCGTGCTCAACTTCAACGAGGATATCCTGGAGAGCGACTTCGTCGTCAACCTTCCTGTTCTTAAGACTCACGCCCAAACGGTGGTTAGTCTGGGGATAAAGAACCTAAAGGGTCTCATCGATGTCTCTTCACGGAAGAGGTGTCATAGCCCCAATTTGAAGAGGGATCTAAGTTACATGGTCGCCAGACTGGCGAACAGACTGCCTCCCTCTTTCACGCTTCTCGACGGAATCTACACGGCTGAGCGGGGGCCTTTTTTTGAAGGAAGGCTCAGGAGGAGCAACATCCTGATTGCATCTTCTGACGTCTTTTCCGCAGACAAGGTCGGTGCGAAGGTTCTCGGATACGATCCATCAGAGGTTCCCCATCTGGTTCATTCAGCTGGAGATTTTGGAAGGCCGATCGATCTGTCTGATGTGGAAGTGGTGGGAGAAAAAATCGAGGCTGTTGCGTCTCGCCATGAGTATGCCTTTCCTTACACGGAGGATGGCCATCTGCCTAAGTCTCTGGAAAAGATAGGGATCAAAGGCCTCTCCTATCGTAAGTACGATCCTACGATATGTACCTATTGCTCAGCTCTTAACACAGTGATGATTGTAGCCATTGCCTCTGCTTGGAAAGGAGAGCCTTGGAACGAAGTCCAAATCCTGACCGGCAAGATTATGAAGCCCACGCCAGGGAAGAAGAAGACGATTTTGGTTGGGAGGTGCATGGTTCAGGCCAATAAGAAAAATGCTGATATCGAGGAGATGATCGCTGTAGAAGGATGCCCTCCGGATCCACAGGTTGCCGTGAAAGCTTTACACCAGGCGGGGATCCAAGTGAATCCGATTTTCTTCCAAAATATGGACATGGCGGCCGGATATTTCATGAAGAGGTATGAAGGGAAGCCTGAATTCAAAGAATCTTTTTTCAAGATTGTCTAAAAAAGTGAGGGCGATGAAGGGAGAGAGATGAAGACAAAAAAGGATTGGATTCGCCGTCTCCAAAAGATGCGAAGAAACATTTATCTTCAGGGGGAGAAGGTGGCGAGGGATGATGAGCGGATCCAGGCCGTACTCAACACGATGGGCATGACCTTCGACTTTGCCGAAAAGCCCGAATATGCCGATCTCATGACGGCCACCTCTCATCTGACAGGTGAGACGATCAATCAAGGAGAGCAAGGATGAGTAACGATACGCTTCTGACTTATTTTCAGAAAC
>CAYMTD010000558.1:0-1984 GCA_964393245.1 uncultured Syntrophaceae bacterium | reverse complement strand
GAGGAGAAAGAAGAAAACTACCACCTCGTTGAGAGAAGTTATGGGTCCTTTACTCGGTCCATTCGGCTTCCCAAGGAGATCCAAAGCGACAAAATCAATGCCTCCTATAAGAACGGGGTGTTGAAAGTGGTCCTTCCAAAATCCGAAGAAGCAAAAAAGAAAGAAATTAAGATCAAAGTCGATTAACCAGATCTATAAATTTGGTTATCCCTTGAGAAAAGGCGCCTTGTGGCGCCTTTTTTTTTACTCTCTCAAGGAACTTTTCTCGTGGTCATCCACCGTTACAGGTTGCCAAATCCAGATGAGCATGTTATTTAGTTCCTGATCACCAGGCAAGGGGTTTGGATTACCGGATGGCTCTATAAAGTCCAAGGACAATGCAATGGGGGGATATTACCGTTTCCAAAAAAGGAGGATTCTTATGAGAAGGAGAAAAGCTTTCATTGGTCTGTTATCATTCTTGACTTTGGTTTTCATAGCCTGGGTCACCCCTTCCTCTCCGGCCGAGAAATCTTCCTACAGGATTGGGGTTAACCTCGAGCTCACGGGTCCATGGGCAGAGGTCACCAGGATTGTTAAGATGGTCATGGACATGGAAGTGGAGAGGATGAATAGTATGGGCGGGATCAATGGCCACCCACTCGAGCTGCTTTACGAGGACAATGGATTTGACCTGGGAAGGGCCGCAGCCAATATGACCAAATTCACCCGGGATAAAACCATCCACGTTGTCATTGGGCCTTTTGAGGATAATTTGCAGGCTACGACCCGGGCTATCGCTGAAAGGGAGAAGATCACGAATATCATCATCTGCCCGTCCAATCCCATGGTCCGGAGTTTGAATCAAAAATGGGCCTTTAACATCGCCCAGAGCGACATGATCGTGTCGCAGAAGCTGGTCGACCTCTCTGTCGCGAGGAAGTATAAAAAAGCCCTTGTCTTTCATGCCGCCCATCCTTTGGCTCAGAGCCTCGCGGAATATTACAAGAAATTCGGCGAAGAGAAAGGAATGAAGGTCATCATTGCGAAGGAGACCCATAAGCCAACCGATATTGACATGACCCCTCAGCTCATTAAGCTTAAACCGATCATTGAAAAAGAGAAGATCGACGTCTTCTATGCCTCAACGGCCGGTCCTCCCGGTCCGATCATCTGCAAGAATATGAGGGCCCTCGGGATGAAAATCCCTATCCTTGGAACTCATGCCTTCGGATTCGGTTTCATCATTGCCGTGGGTGGGGAGGCGATGGAAGGAGTGGAGTTCGGTGCCGGGAAGCCGGTCGTCCCGGACCAACTCGACGAAAATGATCCGGTGCGAGCCTTGATCACTGACTTGGATAAGCGAATGAAGGCTCGCTACAACGTGGGGATTGACCAGATTGCTGGCCATGCTCATGATGCCATTGGACTTGTTTATGATGCCCTGAAGCGGATTCAAGGGGATGTCACCCGGGCCAAATTTAGGGACGCTCTGGAGAACACGAAAGGTTTAAAGAGCTGTCACGGAATTTATAATTACAGCCCCACCGACCATGACGGCCTGAGCAAGAAGGATATGGTCTTTATCAGGATTGAAGGAGGAAAATTTATGCGAATCAAATTCCCAGGCCTTGAGTGAGGGTTGAAGTAGAAACATCCAATCTTGTAAGATGAGGGGTGGGTGAGGACGGAAGAACCCACCCCTTCTTTTTCAAAGAAATGGATTCCTGGACTCATATTCCACAACTCCTTCTTTCGGGAATTACCGTGGGCGCCATCTATGCTTTGGTGGCTCTAAGTTTCGTCACCATTGCGAGAGCCTCTCAAATCATCAACTTTGCCCAGGGAGAGTTTGTCATGTTGGGGGGAGTTCTCACTTTCTTCCTGCTGAAGAATCTCACCGCCTCTTACCCTTTGGCTGCCTCAATGGCGGTCGGGATGGTGGTCCTGATCGGTTTTTTGATGTACCTCTCGGTCGTCTATCCTCTGAGAAAAGCCCCTATGC
>CAYMTD010000557.1:0-1992 GCA_964393245.1 uncultured Syntrophaceae bacterium | reverse complement strand
AAATCTTTCCAGTTCCTGATTACGTTTAACGGAAAGCAGTATGATATCCCCCTTCTCGAAACTCGATTCATTCTCAACCGTACAACATCGAAGATTAGAGAGATGCCCAATTTTGATCTTCTTTACCCATCCCGGAAGATCTGGAAGGGTGCCTACGAGAACTGCCGGCTGGTCACCCTTGAATCCCAGCTTTTAGGCATGGAGAGGGGAGACGATGTTCCATCGGAATGGATTCCACAGCTTTATTTCGAATATGTCCAAACCGGGAACGCCCAGAGAATCACGCCGGTCTTTTACCATAACCGGATGGACATCCTGACGATGGTTGCACTGGCGGGAAGAATTCATCTCGTCTATCACGACCCCTTGGTGGCCCGACCTCGAAGGGGGATTGAACACCTGGCGTTAGGAAGGCTCTTCTGGGAACATGGCTACCGGGAGAAAGCCATCCATTGCTTCGAGATTGCCCTGAAACGGTGTGACGAGGAGCTCACCTGGTCGGTCATGAGATGGCTCTCCATGGCCCTTAAAAAGACGGGCCAGACGGAGAGGGCGCGCTCTCTCTGGGAGGAAATGCTGACCTGGCCGTATCCGGAGGATGCCACTGCCTATGTTGAACTGGCAAAATACCATGAACATCGACGGAAAGATTTTGAAAAGGCAATTGCCTATGTGGACCAGGCCTTGCAGCACACCCCGCCTCATCAACGCAGGGAGATCGAGATGCTTCGCCATAGGAGGCAGCGACTGGAGCAGAAACGGATTGGGAATGTCACTCGGTGATCATCCCTATTGACACCGTTCACCTAAATATCTATATTAGATAACGATCGGGTTATGATGAAGGCGGGCCTTATTCGAGGATCATATCTGACAGAGAAAGGAGGGAGCTGGCATGCCCACGTATGAGTATCTTTGCCCGAAATGCAACAAAAAATTTACTGTGATTCTCAGCATAAAAGATCATGATGCGGGGAAGGCGAAGTGCCCAAAATGTGGGGGAAAAAAGCTTGAGCAACTCATCACTTCCTTCCAGACCAAGACCTCAAGAAAGAGTTAAGCCCTTCTCTTAAAGAGGAAGCAGAGGCTTTGCCTCTGCTTCTCAATCCCTTGTTGTCGCTTTGCACTGCGATAGTTTCTCCGTCACCCTATCCTTGCTATCTCCCTATCTCCTCGTGTCCCCATCTGCCTATCTCCGTGTCTCATGTTCAGTGAGCGTGAACGAACTGCTGCGACCGATGGATGGCTTCTTCCTCCGGTTTGATCTCTCCACGGATGCCAATCCTCACCTTCTTGAAAGCAATCTTCTTCCCTGAAGCTGCAATCGCATCCTCTGTCGCCTTGACGATCCCGAAGCAGCAGGGAACCTCCATGTAGGGAACGGTGACACTCCTGATGGAATTGGACCTGAAGATCTCTGTCAGCTTCTCTCTATAATATTGGATATCATCGAGCTTTGGACACCCGACAACCACAACCCTCCCTTTGATGAAATCCTGGTGAAAATCAGGATAAGCAAAGGGGACGCAATCAGCCGCCACCAGAAGGTCGGCCTCGTGGAAATATGGAGCACTGACTGGGACCAGCTTGAGCTGGACGGGCCACTGAGAGAGTTGAGAGACAGAGGAACGGGTCTGGGTTGCTTCGGCTCCGGTCGTAGGAATTTGAAATTGCATCACCCTCGAAGAAGGACATCCAGTAAATGAAACAGGTTGAGGCTGAAGTTTAGGTTGAGGTATCGCCTCAGGCTTCCGGTTAAGGAAAGCCTCCACGGCCTTCTCATCGAACGCATCTGCTTCTCTTTCGATGATGGTGATCGCATCCTCTGGACAATGGCCCAAACAGGCACCCAGCCCATCACAGAACCTATCACTGACCAACCGTGCTTTTCCGTCAATGATCTGTAAGGCCCCTTCCGCGCAATTGGGAATACAGAGTCCACAACCATTGCACTTCTCCTCATCAATTTTCACAATTTTTCTCGTCGCCATG
>CAYMTD010000556.1:0-1994 GCA_964393245.1 uncultured Syntrophaceae bacterium | reverse complement strand
CTCAATTCCTGGATAGCCCGAAGCCTTCTCATGGCGTCTCTGGAGAGGACGAGATCTCCGGGGATGAGAAGATAGGCATAGGCCTGATGGCTTCCCCTTCCCACTCGCCCGCGGAGCTGGTAGAGGTCGGCCAGGCCAAACTGTTCAGCATGGTTAATCAGGATAGTATTGGCGGCCGGGATGTCGAGACCGGATTCGATGATGCTCGTACAGACGAGCAGGTTAAATTCCTTTCTGACGAATTGGAGCATGACCTTCTCGAGTTCCCTCTCTTTCATCTGACCGTGGGCAACGGCCAGGGAGGCCTCTGGGATGAGGCGTTTGAGGTGGTTAGCCATGGCGTAGATGTTCTGCACGCGATGGTGGACGAAGAAGACTTGACCGCCCCGCTGAAATTCCCTTCTCACTGCTTCCCGGATCAATTCATCATCGTACCGGACCACAAAGGTCTGGATCGCCAGGCGATTCTGAGGAGGGGTTTGGATGAGGCTGAAATCCCGGATGCCGGAGATGGACATCTGAAGGGTCCTCGGGATGGGCGTCGCTGTGAGCGTGATCACATCCACCAACTTTCTTAACTGCTTCAATCGCTCCTTATGAGAGACACCAAAACGATGCTCTTCGTCAATCACCACCAGTCCCAGGTCTCGGAAGGCGACGTCCTTCTGAAGAAGCCGATGGGTTCCGACCACAATATCCACTCTTCCCTCTCCTAACCCCCGCAACACCTCCTTCTGCTCCAGAGCACTTCTGAAACGGCTCAACATTTCGATCACAACAGGATAGTTCTTGAATCGTTCGCGAAAGGTCTGGTAATGCTGCTGTGCCAGGACTGTAGTGGGGACGAGCATGGCCACCTGTTTGCCATCCATTACCGTCCGGTAGGCTGCCCGGATGGCAACCTCCGTCTTTCCGAATCCCACGTCCCCGCAGATGAGCCGATCCATGGGCTTGGTCTGACTCATATCCCGCATCACTTCCTGGATCGCCTTGATCTGATCGGACGTCTCCTCATATTCAAAGGTAGCCTCAAACTCCTTAAAGAACTGATCAGGAGGAGAGAAAGAGTGTCCCTGAAAAACCTGCCTTGCCGCATAGAGATCGAGGATCTCTTTGACCATTGCGGACACTGCAGCCTTCACTCTCTTCTTTGCCCTTGCCCAGGAGGTCCCACCCAATTTATCCAACCGGGGCCCCCTCCCATCCCCTCCCACATAGCGCTGGATGAGATTGAGCCGGTCCACAGGAACATAAAGCTTATCCCCATCGAGATACTCTAAGAGAAGGTAGTCGTTCGAGACGCCTCCGATCTTGAGGTGTCTGAGTCCCCGGTAGATGCCCACGCCGTAATCGACGTGGACGATGAAGTTATCCTCTCGAAGTTCAGTGAACGAGATCGGGGGGGTGGGTTTCTTCGGCTTTTCCTCCCGAAGCCTTCTTCTCTCACCGAAAATCTCCTCTTCGGTCAGCAGCACCCATCCTTCCTTCAGATTTTGAAACCCAGAGGAGAGAGGAGCGATGAGAAGGGTGAGCGCCTTGCCATCCGAGGTCATGACCTCCTGAAATGTCTTGGCCTTCTCGAGATGGGATTCGACTCCATAATGCGCGAGAATCTCTCTTAATCGTTCAGCCTGCCCAAGGGTGTGAGAGACAATCGCGACCTTCATCTCCTTTCTCTGCCAGTCACGAAGATGCTCGAGGAGGACAGAAAAAGGAGACTTTTCCGAGAGGCCCTCCACCCTTGAGAGGTGACCTTTGATTTCTCTCTGAAGGTTTTCATTCGACTCCATGTCAACAGGGAAGAGGTGCTGACATTGGGGAGGAGCGACAGGACCCGCCTGGAGGAAGACCGTCTGAAATTGATTCAGATGGGGAGTCACCTCTTCGTAAAGAAGATAGGTTGATTCAGGAGGAGGAACGGATTCCCCTCTCGAAAGGGCCCTCTCATAATGTTCCTGAATCAGATGGGAGAAGGCCTTCCCCTCCCTCTCCAC
>CAYMTD010000555.1:0-1998 GCA_964393245.1 uncultured Syntrophaceae bacterium | reverse complement strand
CGTTGGTCTCATAATCCCACTTTAAGTTCAAAATCGGTTCAGGGAAGGCTCCTTTGTCCTTCTCATAGAGGGCCCGGACCTTGTTGAAGAGCTCACACATGATGTCGCCATCGGGTTTCGCCACTCCAGGAGGATTGGCAGCCTTATAGCGCCACTGCATCCAGCGACCACTGTTGCTGATACTTCCTTCTTTCTCCAAAAAGGCGGCGCAAGGCAACTGGAAGACCTCTGTCTTGATCTTCTTGGGGTCCATCCCTGGACCTTTCCAGAAAGACCCTGTTTCGTTATCAAAGACATTGACGTTGACCATCCAGTCAAGCTTTGCCAGAGCCTGGCGAACCTTTCCTGCATGGGCACTTGAACAGGCAGGGTTCATTCCCCAGGCAAAGAACCCGGTGAAGGTGCCTTTATACATTTCATCAAAAAGATTCAACCAGGAGGCATCCTGGGTTGGGTCAAGTTTCGGCAACCATGCGTATCCGAATTGGTTTTCCTTGGTAGCCTTCTCCCCATACATGGATTTGAGAAAACTGACTACATATTTGGGCCGGTTTCTCCACCAGTTGACGCTTCGCGGATCCTTTGTCGATGGGGTGGTCTTGTTATAATCGTCAAGCGTTGCCCACTGGGCCCTTGGCGTAGGTAGGTAGCCAGGCAGGATATGGAAGAGCAGTCCCTGGTCTGTTGAACCCTGGACGTTTGATTCCCCGCGAAGGGCATTGATTCCTCCCCCCGCAATCCCCATGTTACTAAGAAGGTCTTGAATGATGGCCATGGCACGGATATTCTGGACGCCCACGGTATGCTGCGTCCACCCCATGGCATAGAGCACGGTCCCAGCTTTACCGGGAGCCCCTGTGGAGCCATAGGCCTTGTAAACTTTTTCCAGATCAGACGTAGGGGTTCCAGTAATCGCTGAAACTTTCTCGAGGGTATATCGGGAATAATGTTTTTTCAGAAGCTGAAAGACACAACGTGGATCTTGAAGGGTCATATCCCTCTTTGGGATTCCCTGCTCGTCTTTTTCCAACGCCCAAGTGGATTTGTCATACGCCCTTTTCGCCGGATCGTAGCCCGAGAAAAGGCCATCATCGAAGCTATACTTTGGATTCACAATAAAAGAGGCGTTGGTGTAATTCTTGACATAGAATTCGTCATAGAGGTTATTGTCAAGAATGTATTTGATCATGCCACCCAAGAAAGCGATATCTGTTCCTGAACGGAGTCGGACGAAGATATCTGCCTTTGTTGAGGTTCGGGTGAACCTTGGGTCGACATGGATGAAGATCGCCCCTTTCTCTTTGGCTGCCTGAATCCATTTAAAAGAAACAGGGTGATTCTCGGCGACATTGCCGCCCATGTTGAGGATCACGTCGGCATTTCTGAAATCGATATAGTGATTGGTCATTGCACCGCGTCCGTACGACTCTGCCAGAGCCGCTACCGTCGCGCTGTGTCAGATACGGGCCTGATGTTCAATATAGATGATGCCCAGGGCCCTGAGGAACTTCTGGTAAAGCCAGCATTCCTCATTGTCCATGGCTGCGCTTCCGACCGAGGCGATCCCATTGGTTCGATTGACCACCTGGCCTTGCGCATTCTTCTCCATGAAGCTTTTATCGCGACTCTTCTTGATGTTGGCGGCAATCTTATTGAGCGCCCATTCCCAGCTCACGTCCTTCCATGCGGCACTGTAAGGGGCACGGTAACGAACCTTCTGGAGTCTGTTAGGATTGACTGCGATTTGATAACTCGACGCCCCTTTTGCGCAGAGCGACCCTTCACTGATCGGATGATCGGGATCTCCCTCGGCATTGATCACCTTTCCCTTAGCGTCCGTATGGACGATAATTCCGCAGCCAACAGAACAATAACAACAGATCGAAGTGGTCTCCTTCGCCCCCTTAATTCGGAGTTCCTGAGCATAGACTTCGGCAGGTGTAAGGTCGAATCCTAAACCGCCCATCACTGTACCCGCCGCTGTGGCTCCCGAAATCT
>CAYMTD010000554.1:0-2006 GCA_964393245.1 uncultured Syntrophaceae bacterium | reverse complement strand
TGGACCTTCGCCAGGTTGATCCAATACGTCTGTTCCAAAGGATTTCGCTCAATCGCCTGATGAAGAAAAGAAAGCGACTTTCTGAAATCGGTCGAGCGGAAATCCCATTGATAGAAAAGACTCAACCCGTGAAAAGGGTCAGGATTGGATGGAGCCAATCGAAGCGCTTTGAAAAAGATTTCTTCGGATGGATAAGGCGGCCTTAAAAGAGAAACCCCTCTCCAGGTTGAGAGGAGATCGTAAGCCAGGCCTATGGAAAGGATGAGGACGAGAAGATAAAAAAAAATTCTTTTCACGATCCGCCCACCCACCTATTTCGACCGATGCCTGTGTGACCGATCATAAGGAAGCTCTTTCGTTTTCCCTTCCTGTTCGTAGTAGTAATAATTCCCATAGTTGTAATAACTGTGTCCGAGGTGTCCAAGATCGACCCGGTTAACCACGACCCCGAGGATTTTCGCGTTCACCTGAAAGAGGGCATTTTTGGATTGATTCAGCGCTTCCCTCGGGGTCTTGCCGCTCAGCACCACCAAGACGACGCCATCGACACAATTCGAAAGGATGAGGGGATCACCGAAGCTGAGTACGGGTGGGGCATCGAAGATGATCTGTTCGAAACTCCTTCCGAGGAATTGGAGCATGTTCTTGAAAAGATTCGACCCCAACAGTTCTGATGGATTGGGAGGAATGGGACCCGAGGGGATATAAAAGAGATTTGGGATACTGGAAGATTTAATAATCGATTTCAATTCTGCATTCCCGGAAAGAAAACTTGAAAGCCCCACCCCATTCGATCCGTTGAAAACTTTGTGAATCCTGGGCTTCCTCATATCTCCGTCAACGATCAGAACGGGAGATCCCAACTGAGAAAAGGCAATTGCCATATTGACCGCCGTGGTGGTTTTTCCCTCAATGGAGTTCGGGCTGGAGATGACCATGGTCTTCGGGGGCCGTTCAGAGAAAGAGAGAAGGATGGCGGTCCGAATATTCCGGTAGACCTCTGAAAGCATGGATCGGGGATGACCGAAGGTGATGAGTTCAACCGGATAGATCTTGCCCCTTTCCAATTGTCTGCTCTTCTCAAACGAAATCTCCGGAACCATCCCGAACGAGGGTAACCGAATGAACTGCTCAACCTCTTCCGAAGACTTGATGGTGTTATCGAGATGTTCGAAGAAGAAGGCAATCCCCACCCCCAGGAATAATCCAATTAAAACAGCCCATAAAATGGTACGGGGGATATTCGGCTTATGGGGACGAGCAGGGATGGCGGCCTGGTCGACGACCTGAATATTACTGGCCGTGATGCCTGCCTGGATTCCGGCTTCCTTCATCCGTTGAAGAAGGGTTTTATAAAGGTCTCTGTTGGTATCCGCCTCCCTCTTGAGGATATTATATTGAATGCTCTTCTGCTGCATCTCGGTGACCACTAATTTCTGTTGTTCAAAAGCAGAGCGGACGAGCGCCTCCTTCCGCAGACTATATTCATACTCCATTTTGATCGCATTGATGTATTTCCCATATTCCGCATTCAGGCGCTTCTGAATCGTCTCCATCTGTTTCCTGATGCGAACCATCTCGGGATATTCAGGTTTGAAGGTCTCGGAGAGTTTTGAATATTGAACCTCAAGCTGCAGATAGGTTTGCTTGAGCTCCTGGATCAACTTATTATCGAGGACGGAAGGGATCGAATCGAAGTCTCCCTTTCTGGTCTGTTTATAGAGCGCCTCTTTGGCCATTCGCTCCGATTCGGCCTTGGCCAGGGCTTCGTTCAAATCCCCCAGACGCTGGAAGGCCACATTCTTCTCCTTGTCATCGAGAAAAACGAAGCCATGTTTTTCGCAGAACTCCTGAAGGGCCTCATCGGCACTTTCCACTTTGGCCCTCATAACATCCAGTTGTTGGTTCAACTGCTCTTTCGCCTGCTCGGTGGCATTGAACCGGTTCTCCAAATTCAACTTGATGTAATTCGTGGCGATGCTATTGGCGACCTGACTCGAGAGCTC
>CAYMTD010000553.1:0-2009 GCA_964393245.1 uncultured Syntrophaceae bacterium | reverse complement strand
TTCGGCTGCGGAGGAGACCGGGATCGAATCAAGCGGCCTTTGATGGGAGCGGTGGCTGGAACCTATAGCGATCTGGCCATTCTGACCTCCGACAATCCGAGGACAGAAGATCCTCTGGCCATCATGGACGACGTGGAGAAGGGACTGCAGTCCCTTCGGCTGGATGAATGGCATCAGAATGACATGGGGGCGTGGAGAACGAAGAAGGGTTATCTCAAAATCCCAGATCGAAAAGAGGCGATCCGGACGGCGATCCGTCTCGCCCAACCGCTCGATACGGTGCTCATCGCTGGCAAGGGGCACGAGAATTATCAAATTATCGGTAAGCAAACCTATCCTTTTGATGATCGCGTGGAGGCTCGAAAGGCGCTGGAGGAGAGATGACCTTCATCCTTGAAGACATCTTAAAGGCAACGGGAGGGAGGCTGTTTCAAGGGGAAGAGAGGACCTCCTTTCGGGGAGTCTCAACGGATTCAAGAACAGTTGCCGAAGGCGAACTCTTCATCGCCCTGAAGGGAGAACGCTTCGATGGCCATCACTTCGCCATCGAGGCGCTCAAGAAGAGGGCTGGAGGCGTCATCATCGAGGAGGATAGGGTTCGGGACATCCGGTGGAATGGGTACCGTCCAAGTGCGGTGATCGCGGTGAAGGATTCCCTTCGTGCCCTGGGGGATATCGCGCGGGAGCGAAGGCGCCAATTCAGGACGCCTGTGCTCGCGTTAACCGGAAGCAATGGGAAGACGACCACAAAAGAGATGATCGCCGCCTGCCTGGAGACAACTTTTCCCGTTCTCAAAACGAAGGGGAATCTGAATAACCTCATCGGTCTCCCCCTCACCTTACTCGACCTCACAGAAAAGGAAAGAGTCGTGGTGCTCGAGATGGGGATGAATGTGCCGGGGGAGGTCCGAAGGCTGACCGAGATCGCCGAGCCGGATGTCGGATTGATCACCAATATCGAGAAGGTTCACCTGGAGGGCATGGGGAGCCTGGAGAGGATTAAAGAAGAAAAGGGAGAGCTCTTCCGAAGGATGAGACAGGACGGGACCATCCTGGTGAATCAAGACGATCCGAGGGTGATCGATCTGGCTGGCGAATTCAAGGGTCAAAAAATCACGTTTGGGATCAACCATCCGGCAGACGTAATGGCCAAGGAAATTGAGTTCAAAGGAACGGAGGGAACCTCCTTTACTCTGGTGACGGAGGGAGTGACGCTGGCGATCACGCTACCCTATTTGGGAAGACATTTCGTTCCCAATGCGCTCTCTGCCATTGCGGCAACCAGCCTCTTCGGAATCGATTTAGAGAAGGTGAAGGAAACCCTGGAGCATCTACCGCCTTGTCCCATGAGGATGGAGGTCCTTCGTTTGAAGGGGGGCGTGAGCCTGATCAACGACGCTTATAATGCCAACCCAAGATCGATGGAACTGGCACTGGAGATCCTTTCGCAGATGAAAGGAGGAGGCAAGGGTTTTGCAGTTCTGGGTGATATGCTGGAACTCGGGGACGATTCCGTAGAAGCTCATCAACTCATCGGAAGGCGTGTTGCGGAACTCTCGATCGATTTTCTTCTGGCTCTGGGTGAAGAAGCGCCCGTCCTCGTTGAATCGGCGATTCGTCATGGGTTGGATTTTGAGAAGGCAAGAATTGTAGAGAGCCACACGGAAGCGATTTCTTTTTTGAAGAAGACGGTCCGAAATGGAGATTGGGTCTTAGTCAAGGGTTCAAGAAGGATGGGCATGGAGAAAATCGCTGAAGGTCTGAAGGAAAGGAGGGTTTGAAAGGGTGTTTTATCATCTCCTCTATCCGCTCCACGAATATTTCTCCTTGTTCAATGTCTTTCGATATATCACTTTCAGAACCATCTATGCCATCCTGACCGGTCTCCTCATCAGTTTCGTGATCGGGCCATGGCTCATTAGAAAGTTGAAAGCGTTTCAGATCCAACAGGTGGTGAGGGAGGATGTTCCCTCCCGACACATAGAGAAAAACGGAACCCCTACCATGGG
>CAYMTD010000552.1:0-2018 GCA_964393245.1 uncultured Syntrophaceae bacterium | reverse complement strand
TCTCCCACATGGGAATATGGCCGCTCTTCTTAACGATATGCAATTTCGAACCTCTGATGGCTTGGCGAAGACTTTCCCCCACCGTGGGAGGTAAGACGAGGTCTCGCTCACCCCAGAGGAGGAGGGTGGGATGTTTGATGAGGGGAAGATAGTCTCCCATCTTTGACGTCTCGTCTGCATGCTTCAAAGTTGAATAGAGGACCCAAGTGCTTCCTTTGAACCGTGTGAGTTCGTACTGGCGATTCAACAACTCGGGCGTGATGAGCCTTCTGTCGGAGAGGCACTCCTGAAGGACCGCCTTCACTGATCTCTTACTGCGGCTGGCAATGACAAGATAGGGCAGAAAGGGGATGTCCTTAACAACCGCCAGCCTTCTGAAGGATTCGTTTTTGACGTGGTTTAGGACATCAGGAGGAACGCAATCGATGAGAACGAGTCTCTTCACGCGCTCCGGAAAGAGGGCTGCTACTGCCCAGGCAATCCCTCCTCCCATGGAATTTCCAATCAACGTTGCCCTCTCCATCTCAAGGCCATCCATGAAATCTCTCAAGAAGTGGGTGTAGGTCTCAGGCGTGTATTCAATTTTAGGCCGGTCTGAATATCCGTAGCCAATAATATCGAGAGCGTAAACCGCGTAGTTTTGTGCAAGGACATCTACCTGTTTTTCCCAGACCCAGCATCCAGCTCCGTATCCATGGATCAGAAGAATGGGCTCTCCTTCTCCTTTCACAACATAAAAAATGGTATGACCCTTGATTTGAATCGTTCGTGGCGATAGAGAGGGATTCCAGTCAATTCGGGTGGGTCTAACCAAGGGGATGCTTCGCTCTCTCAAAAAAGGGGCCAATAAGACTGAGAGAATCCACCGAAGGAGAGACATGGACCGTTCCTGATCAGCAAGCAGGATGCAAGCAGGATGCAACCAGTAGCAAGCAGCGAAAGGTTATAGGTTATAGGTTATAGTCCATGGTCCATCGTTTATTTCAAGACCTTTAAGAGGGAGAGTGCGATCTGCGTCAGCAGGGCCTCCTGAAGACTGAACTTCGGATCTTCGATCTTTCCCTTCAAATGAAAAGATATTTGAATGCGGTCCCCCTTCTCCTTCAGCAGGGAAATCAGCTTATCGGCGGGGATCCAGAAGACGGCTCCTTCTCCCTCCTTGACATGGAGACGGCTCAGCTCCAACCCTCCGGGGGCATCAATGATCTTCTCCTTCAAAGCGATCCTTGCATTCATCGCGATGTATCCGGATTCGATCCCCGCAGTGACCCTCTTCCGGTAATAGGGTTCAAAGACTCTTACATCGACCTCCTGAACACTCAACGAGGTTTCCATCTCCATCGTTTTAAGATTGATCCATCCCTTTGCAACAATCTCGCCACCTTTGCTCGCCTTCCCCTTCAGTCCGACGGGAGAGCGCGTGGAGTAAAAGGGATATTGAATTTCCTTCATCTCCAGATCAATTTCATTCAACTTTAGCTCGGCTGGGGGTTCCCCCGACTTCCAATCTTCGAAAAGGGTGGAGCCCTTCTGGATTCGGAGCCGATCAATCCTAAGGAATGGGCGTTCTCTCTCTTTTTCCTCTCGATCATCAGGGGGCTCCCTCTTCCCCTTTTTCCCCGGTGCCGCCCATGGACCGACAAAGACCCCTTCCCTGGTCCGATAAAACGATAGAGAGGGCTCTCGAACGGTGACGTCTCTGATCCGCAAAGGGCCTATAAATAGGGAAAGGATTGCCGGATAGATTCTTACCTCTTCAATCGAGACATATTTCTTCTTTGTATGGAGGCCTTCATACTGAATCCCCTTTATCGACAGATGGGTCAACCTAACCCTGATCTCCTTCAGGGTGAATCCAGGTCCCAGCATCTTCTGAAGCTGGGGCTGGATCAATTTCACGCCATAATAGGAGAGGCCTAAATACCCTCCAATGAGAATGACGACGATAATCCCAAGCAAGATGCTCCACTTTTTCATCGTTCAATCTCCTCTTGCCTTACCTCCCGGAACCGAGCCTG
>CAYMTD010000551.1:0-2022 GCA_964393245.1 uncultured Syntrophaceae bacterium | reverse complement strand
ATTCTCTGGCCTGCCGGGCCATTACGAGCTCCTCGCAGAGCTTTCCCCATTCGTAGTGGATGGTTGGGTCCTTTGAGGGGAGCCTTCGCTTTGTCGCGATGATAGTTCTGGCTTTGTCCTCCTTTCCCTCATCGAGGTAGGCCTTCGCGAGCGCAATGTAGTGGAGGGGGTTGTAGGGATCGGTCTTGATTCTGGCTTCAGCTTCAAAAATCTCTTTCTTCATTTTCTGAGCACGTCGTTTCTGTTCTTATATCAAGATTTTCGGGAAGTTAAAGGATTGCTCAAACTCGCGTACCGATGCTTTTCCTCTTCCCGAGAGGTATTTTTCGAGAAGTTTCCTTGACGTCCTCCTCACCTTCTTAAAGTCTTCTTCATTCAACACTCTAAACCCATGCGTGAAGTGACTTGTATTCCTGAGCTCGATGATACCCTTAAGTTCCTTTAGGTTCAGATCTTCCACGAGAGAATCGCCTTTGACCGAAAGTATCACTGCCGAGTCCATAAGGCCAACTTTGTGGGGAAGGCTCTTTTCATGGTGATCCTTTTCGAAAACCTCTTTGAGCTTCTCGTTGTATCGGCCCACGGTGAGCCAGTTGGGATACTGCGGGTCGGATGGATCAATCCCGATCTCTCTTAAGGCTGCAGAAAGAACCATCTCAATCGTCCGGTACATTAAGAAAACGGCAATGTCGTAGCGCGCGCGGTCGGCAAATCTGTTTGCGCCAAAGTAGTAATTGAGGCACATAGACATCTGGTACTCGGGATGCTCGGGGCAACTGAGAACGGCCAGAACATCGGCATTCTTCCGGACCTGCTCCAAGGTAACAAATCTTACGCCGTTGTCATACTTATTCATAAGGCTTGCTAACAGGGCACTTGCTTTTGAAAAATTGAAGGCATCCCAAGCCTGATAGATTTCGGACAACGCTTTCAGCTTTCTTACGCCCCATATATCCTCAACCCTTTGGTCCAATTCCTCCAGAATCTCCAAGCACCGGCCGAAATCATAACGATTGAAAGCCTCTTTGGCTCTTTCGAGGTCTATATCCCCGAAGACGAAAAATGGATTCTTCAGTATGTTGGGAAATTCCGACCCAGGTTCTGGCTGTCGCAGATCAGGGAGGTAACTACTGTAATCAACATACCCAGTGTCGAGACCAAGTAAATTGCCAGCCATGGCTGCCCCACCGACCATCGACTTTTTGCCACCTGTAAAATCTAAGAGGATCTCCTTGGGATTTTTGGAGACACAAAAATCCTTGATCGATTTATAAACGTCGGTCGGGTCCGAACTATCCACCATTTCTTTCGTTACCTGCGCCAAGGTTAACCCCGTCCAGCGCTGAATTTCATCGAGAAATTTCTCTGCCTCCTCAGAGTGGATAAAGAGGACTTTTTCCGGATTGACAGCCTTGACAAAGAGGATAACCGGCTGCGGAGAGAAGCCCAAAAGCGAAATGAGAAAACGATACTTCCTTAGAGCTTTGCTTTTTTCGTGTGAAAGAAAACGCCCAATAACATCTGAAAAGAGCTCATCGTAGTAGAACTTCTCCGCGGCTTCCTTGTTCATGCGGTGAAGTTGTTTCCACCTTTCCACTTTTTCCTGAAAATCCATCGCAGCCCCCATAATCTTTCTTTTCGAAAATACGAAGCGCCTATTTGTCAACCCCGCCGTTTTTGACGGATTCCTATAACGACATTACAACAACGTGTAATGATGAAGTGAGGTCTCTTTTGGGAGAAAAAGTCAGAGTCGGTCTGAAGTATCAGGTTGTTATTCCTCGCTACTCAGTGACCTCAAAGGTGAAACAATCGGCCTCGACAGCATGATCTTTGTGTATGCTTTCGAGGAACATCCGATTTATCTCGCCTCCCTGAAAGTTTTTTTTGTCCCTCGAAAGAGGCGAGTTGGAAGCTTTGACCAGTACACTCACCATTACGGAATGCCTCGTTCGAACTTATTTCAACCTAAATTGAGCGATTTCTATCCTTGAATGCAGCTGCAACCTTTAAAGACCAAAC
>CAYMTD010000550.1:0-2023 GCA_964393245.1 uncultured Syntrophaceae bacterium | reverse complement strand
ATCTTGCCTATATCCTATACACCGGTGGGACAACGGGCTTTCCCAAAGGGGTGCCAGGCAACCCCATCGGCATGACGTCTTATGTCAATGACATCACGGAGGAGGTGGCCGCAGGATATCTTAAGGAGGGAGAAGATACCTATATCGCGATCAATCCCCTTTTTCACATCATGGCTCTCGGCCTTTTCGTAGCGATCGGATTAAATGCTGGCAATACAACGGTCATTATGCCTGTTCCCCAGGTTGATGCCATTCTGCACGCCATAAAGAAATATAAAGTAAGATGGCTTCTGGGAGTCCCTGCGCTCTATCGGATGATTCTGGAAAACGACCGTCTGGATCAGTACGATTTGAGCTCTCTAAAATATTGCTACTGTGGAGGGGATGTTCTTCCCGTTGAGGTCTTCAAGAGATGGAAAGAGCTCTTCGGGCTTTCCATCTATCAGGTCTATGGGTCAACAGAAGCAGGTCACGTCACCTACTCCCGTCTCGATCGAGAGCCTGAGGTCATGTCGATCGGTTTACCCTTGAGGTCCAGGCAGTGCAAAGTCGTTGATCCCGACAGTTTGGAGCCCGTCTCGGCAGGTGACATAGGGGAATTGTTGGTGACTTCAGACTATACGGTTAAGAATTATTGGAATAAACCGGAGGAGACCAAGAGGTCTTATGTTGAGATAGATGGAAAGATTTACTACCGTATGGGAGATTATGTGCGCCAAAACGAAAGAGGAGAAATCCAATACGTTGAGAGGTCTGCCGATATCATCAAGTATAAAGCCTATCGGGTTTCCGCTTCTGAGATTGAAGCCGTGTTGCAAGATCACCCGACGGTCATCGGTGCCTGTGTGGTAGGGGTTCCTGATCCCAAGGTCGGGGAGCGGATCAAGGCAATGGTTGTGCTCAAGGAAGATGCAAGAGGAGTGGATGCCTCTGAGCTGATCAAATGGTGTCGCGAAAGACTCGCCCCTTACAAAATCCCCCAATATATTGAATTTAGGGATATGTTACCCAAATCGAAGGTAGGAAAGCTCCTGAGGCGGGAAATCAGAGAAGAAGAAAAGAGAAGGATCACAAAAGAAAAAAGATAGGTTGAGGTTAAGGTTAAGTTTAAAATCGAGAAGGACATGAAACGGTACGACGAACTCTTAATTAAGTCTTTTGAGCGGGCCTGCGAGAAGTATCCGGACCGCACGGCAATCATCTATATTGGGGAGAAGTTTTCCTACCGAAGGTTGAAAGACCTCATCGACCGATTTGCCACAGCCCTTCACGACCTCGGGGTCAAAAAAAATGACAGGGTGATGCTTTACATTCCCAGAAGCGCGGATGTGATCAAATATAAAGGATACCGGATCTCCTGTTCGGAGATCGAAGCCGTATTGCAGGGCCACACCGCCGTGGTCGGAGCCTGCGTGGTGGGTGTTCCTGACCCAAAGGTCGGGGAACGGATTAAGGCGATAGTCGTTCTAAAACATGATGCGAGAGGTGTAGGGGCGACGGAACTGTTGAAATGGCGCCGCGAGAGGCTTTCTCCTTACAAGGTGCCCGGTTAGATCGAATTTAGAGATATGTTCCCTAAATCGAAAGTTGGTAAGCTCCTGAGGCGAGAAATCCGCGAGGAGGAGCGTCGTCGTATTGAAAAAGGTGAATGAGTGATTCGAGTGTAAGAAGCTTGTTCTATTGACAAATCGTCCATTTCTTGGTAAACAAATTCCATAAAGGGCAACCCGATAAAGCCAAACCCTTCGTGAGAGGGGGACGGAAAGCTTTGGGTCTTTCGAGAAGACAGCCGAGCTGCCGAAGCAATATTCATTGGCAGTTCGGCTTTTCTATTTCACACTGGCCCAAATTATGGGCTCGATACACTACCTATGACAGTGGAACCGACGAAAAAGAGTATTTAATATGATAGCTTACGAATTCTACCGGCGCGACGAAAAAGGGAATAACCATTTTATTTGGATCCTCCCGGAGAGGAGAAAAAACCCGATAAGAATTACCCAGGAATCAATCATCAATTGGG
>CAYMTD010000549.1:0-2036 GCA_964393245.1 uncultured Syntrophaceae bacterium | reverse complement strand
AATCAAATCGTTCAGGATCATAAGGGGTATATCGACGTGGAAAGCCAATTGAACAAGGGGACTTCTTTCTTTATTAATCTACCTTTACACCAACATCACCCCAAGAGAAGGCAGACTGATTTCGAAAGCCAGCCTCCCCTGTTCAACCCGATTGAGCGACGATGAAGTATTTGGAACTGCTTCACTCTCCAATCCTTACACCTCAAACTGCGACATTGACCCTCAAGGCATCCTCGAACAATGTCCCCGTGCTCATCCAGGGCGAACAGGGAACGGGAAGGGAACTCATTGCTAAACTCATCCATCACCTTGGGGACTGGAAAGACTATCGATTTCACAAGATCAATTGTCGGATATTGACCGAAGAAACGTTCAGGGCTCAGCTTTCACGTCTCTTCAAGGAGCTCCATGATGGTGCAAGTCCCGTCACGCTTTATTTGAGGGAGGTCGGGTGTCTCGGGTCGGAAAACCAGCAAAAATTGGTCGAGCTGATTGAGGAAGGATTTTTCCAGGACGGCGAAGAGAAGAAGTTTTTCAAAAACACCAGGATCATCTCCTCTTCCTCGGAGGATCTCCGGGAGAAAGTTTCCCAGGGCCGATTTTTAGAGGATCTTTACTATCGCCTGAGCCCCCTTCTCATCCAGGTGCCTCCCCTGAGAGAAAGGGCACATCAAATCGCAGAGATAGCCCAATACGTTTTAACCGAATACTGCGACAAGATGAGGATCAGAAGAGTGACGTTTTCTAACAACGTCCTGGCGTTACTGCAGAGTTATTGGTGGCCTGGAAACCTGAGGGAGCTGGAGCATGTGATTATCCGGAGTGCTATTTTTTCAGAGGGTGACCGACTGACGGAGAAAGACCTCTTTTTCGAAACCGACATTGAAAAAAGTTCTTTTGTCTCCTTTGTGAAGAAGGCGGAGACCATGCCTCTCTCTTTTGAAAAGAAATCTTTCATTTCCAAACAGGAGAGCCACTTTTCTTCACTTTTCTTTATGGAATTGGTCCATCGGATTAAGAACCCTCTCGTGTCCATCAAGACCTTTACCCAGTTGCTGAGGGAGAAATTTCACGACCAGGAATTCAGAGAATATTTTTATCGAATTGTCACGGAAGACATCGAAAAAATCGATTCCCTGTTGAACGGTCTACTGAATTACGTCAAGATCAATACCCCAATGGAGAAGGCCAACACGGTTCATTTCATTCTTGAAGATGTTCTGAAGAAATATGAGGCTAAACTGGAGGATAAGAAGATAAGAGTTTTCAAGAAATTTGAGAAGGATCTTCCGGAAACCGTCCTCCACGAAGAACAACTCCGGTACATTCTGAATTCGATTCTTCAATATGCGCTTCCTTCCATTCCTCCCCAGGGAAGCATCGGTTTTTTGACTAAGTCCCTTCGTGTCCCTAAAAGAATAGGTGAGGAACAAAAGCCTGCCGAGAAGGATGGGAGGTTTGTTGAGATCATGGTTGTCTTTACGGGGTATAAAAAGCCAGTTGAAAAATTTGACACCATTCTCGGTGTTCCCCCCCTCCAGCAGGAGGAGGCCTTTGAATTGGAACTACGGTTGATTAGGGAGATGATCCAGAAGAACCGAGGTATGATGACTTTTGAAGTAAACGAAAAGAGGCCGAGGACACTGATTTCGTTAAAGTTCCCCATGGAGAGGAGAAAGGTGATTTACTACCCTTCGACCAATGGGGAGCAAAGAGGATAACGGAGGAGCGATGAGAAGCGTCTTAATCGTTGACGATGAGGTGGGGACCCGAGAATCTCTTAGAATGATTTTGAAGAATGATTACGAGGTCTTATTGGCAAAGAATGCCGAGGAGGCGTTCCAGGTCGTCAAAGAACACACCCCGGATGTCATTCTCCTCGACATCATTTTACCCGACCTCGATGGATTGAAAGTCCTGGAAAGGATTAAACAGAAAGACCCGGATATCATCATCATCATGATCACCGCGACAAGGACAGTGAAGACAGCGGTGGAAGCGATGAAACTGGGGGCGTATGATTATGTCACCAAACC
>CAYMTD010000548.1:0-2036 GCA_964393245.1 uncultured Syntrophaceae bacterium | reverse complement strand
CTGAAGGATGGAAGGAGAAAACATAACTGAGAAGACATTTGAATTCCCTTTTGAAAAACTGGAAGTTTGGCATCTTGCAGTTGATTTAGCTGATTTTATTTTAGGCCTTCTGGAATCCTTTCCACAAAAAAAATCTCAGACTCGTCGGGCAAATGGAGGCAGCAGTAACAAGCATAGATCAGAATATCGCTGAAGGAAAAGGAAGACAGTATAGAAAGGAATTCATTCAATTTCTTTACGTAGCTGAGGGATCGCCTTTTGAAGTTTTAACTCTAACTAAAATTTTCATGTGCAGGAGGCTTCTTAAACAGCAAGAGGCAGCAGAAATTAGAAAAAAAGCTGAAGTGATCGATCGGAAGTTCCATGGACTAATTAATTCTTTGAGGAACAACCTAAGAATTGATTACGCCTTAAGCGGAGCGCTCCTCGGGTGGAACGATCCTCAAGCGGAGCGATCATCAGCATACGGATTAATGAAAGAAAGGAGGACGAAAAATGAGTAGTAGGCACGAAAAAGATGCGCGGCGGCCAAAAAAGCCCTACACCAAGCCCGAGATGAGGCAGATTCAATTGAGGCCCGAAGAAGCTGTCTTGGGGGGTTGTAAGATTTCGGGTATTTTTGGACCGACAGCAAACAATTGTTCAATACCTCCGCAGTGCAATGCTCTCCTGTCGTGAAGATGGATCTACACAGGTTCGGAGAGAAATAACAACAAGTTTCGAGGTATGAGCTGTGAGTGATGACAATATGGACTTACCTAATGAAAAGCAATCAGTCCTCAGTGCTCAATACTCATCACTGCTTCTTGACATTGCAGATGTCAATATTGAGCTTCTGAGTAGTGATTCAAGACTAAAAATCGGGCTTGAGGAGGCAATGAAAGGGTTTATTGTTGAGAAAGGGAAACCTGACATAAGAGTCCAAGCAGGTTGGAGCGACCTCTCCGGGAAGAGAAATCGTGAATTAGTCTTCGACTCCGGAGATCTATGGAAACTCTATTCAGAGAACGAGTCTTGCTGTTTCTGGTTCACCTCTCCAATTATGGGTGCGCATCCCTATAAGATCGCGACTTTCAGCAAAGAATTTGATTCTGGAGAAGTCTATCTTCATCGTTCCTATTTTAATCAAGATCAGCCGATTTACCCGCTCGAATATCCTCTTGATGAGTTGATAATTAACAATTTCTTGGCCAGAGGAAAAGGGATGGAGGTTCACGCATGTGGGATATTGAATTCCAATGAGCAGGGCTATCTTTTTGTCGGTCAATCGACTGCGGGCAAGACGACAATAGCAAAGTTATGGCAGGATGAACCTGGTCTTACAGTCCTGAGCGACGACCGAATAATTCTGCGTAGGATAGAAAATAAAATAGGGATGTATGGTACTCCCTGGCATGGTGAGGCGATGTTAGCTTCTCCCAGTCGGGCCCCACTAACAGCAATCTACTTCTTAGAGAAGGGAAAGAAAAATGAACTAGTGGCCCAGAAACCATCGGATGCTATCAGTCGCCTCTTTGCCTGCAGTTTTCCTCCCTTCTACAATCGCGACGCCCTTGACTTTACGCTGAGTTTCCTTGAAGACGTTGTGAAAAACGTTCCGTGCTACGAGCTCAGATTTACCCCGGACAAGAACGTGGTGGAGTTCATAAAAGGGGAACGTATCGCTTATTGCCCTTTTGGGAATCATCGTATCTCTTAGGAGGAGATAGAAGGAGGAAATTTGTATGGTACCTAAGTGAATATTGTTCTAATGCCCATCTTTCTATCATTCCGATCTTTCAACTTTGCTAATCCCGCCTATCACTTCCGGTCAGGTCTAATCTGCCTTCTTACCCATCACAGATCTCTCAACTTTTTCAAATCATTAACAAATGTATCTATACAGAGATGCAAAAGCCACGTCTCAGTTCTTAAAAGGTCGTTTACGTTTCTATTGACATGAACCACCTATTAGATTAAGGAGGTTCTTTCCATGGGAGCGAAGATCCAGAAAATAAATGCTTTTGAAGCAAAAACCCGACCAAGGAAAAGGTGCC
>CAYMTD010000547.1:0-2036 GCA_964393245.1 uncultured Syntrophaceae bacterium | reverse complement strand
TGGCAACCTTTTCCTGCAGGGCATTCACCGTTGGGTCTTCCCCGAAGACATCATCCCCCACCTCTGCCTCTGTCATGGCTTTTCTCATGGCTGGGGTAGGTTTGGTGACGGTATCACTCCTGAGATCGATGAACTCTTCCATTTGGCCTCCACGTGGTCCTCGTGGTCTAAGATCATAGGGTTATGATGATCTGAATTGTTACAACTTTGCCAAACGGGTGTCAAGCTTCTTAGTGTCTCCTTCGGGGATGGTGGAAGCCCCTCGCCTTGAGGCGAAGCGAAAATAGGCGAAATGTGAACCAGGTGAACATGAGCCAAGTACGAAGACGAACCCAACCCGTCCGTCATACCCGCGAAAGCGGGTATCCAGGAAGTTCTTTCTTCCAGGGCCATTCTGGATTCCTGCTTCCGCAGGAATGACGAAGAAGAGGGCATCAACGTTCAAGTCGACTTGAAGTCGACATGTATTCGGAACCCCTCGCCTTTAAGGCGAGGGTAGTTCAGTTTGCAAATCTCCCCAGTGCCGACCGCCTGATGATTCTGGGATGGAACGAATCGAGATCGGAAATACCCCCTGGGAGTGATTCAAGCTTTCACCCAATATACCCGGCCCTTTAATCTTAATGGCTTTCCTGCCCTCACGGTTCCCTGCGGTTTTTCAAAGAATGGCTTACCGATTGGATTTCAACTTGTCGGAAAGCCCTTCGATGAAGGGACGGTGTTAAGAGTCGGCTTCGCCTATGAACAAGCCACGGAGTGGCATCACCGAAGGCCGCGGATCCCGAAATAACTTGAATTTCATTCGGGGATGAATTATTTTAACGGTGAGCGTATAACCCAGGGGAACAAGACGTGGAAGGTTTCTATCTGACCCTAAGTCTTATCATTATAGGTTTCATCCTCCTTATCGGGATAGTCCTCATCTTCTTCATGGATCAGCGTTGGAGAAAGGCGCTTGAGGAGCTGAGGAGGGATCAATCCTCCCAACCCGTATGGGGACTGATGCAACAACAGATAGAGCAACTGAGAGGACAGATGAAGGAGGGTCTCGACAAGAATATTTCCCAACTGATTGACAACCAGAATATCATCAATAAGAACCTGAGTGATATCATGGATCGAGTGAACAAGAGCCTTCAGAACTCGAGTATTGATATCAACAGACGTCTGGACAACGCCGCGAAGGTGATCGGAGATGTTCAGAGGAATATTGGAGAGCTCTCGACGGCAAGTAAGCAGATTTTTGAGGTGGGCAAAAACATCGCAACGCTTCAAGAGATCCTTCAACCGCCCAAGCTGAGAGGGGGGATGGGAGAGCAGTTTTTGGGAGAGCTGTTAGCGCAGATTCTTCCGCAGAAATTCTTTACACTTCAATACCCATTCTCCAGTGGGGAGAGGGTGGATGCTGTAATCAAGCTGGGGGAAAAGCTTGTCCCGGTCGATTCGAAATTTCCTCTGGATAACTTTAAACGGGTCCTCGAATGCAAAACGGACGAGGAAAGGAAGGCCTGCCAGAAGGCCTTTACCAGGGACGTGAAAAAACACGTCGACGACATTGCCAGCAAGTACATTGTGCCCAACGAAGGGACTTACGACTTTGCCCTTCTCTATATCCCCGCAGAGAATGTCTATTACGAAACGATTACCAAGGATGAATCCGTTGGGGAGGAGAAAGGCATTCTCAATTATGCGTTGAGCAAGAGGGTGATCCCCGTCTCTCCGAATTCTTTCTATGCGTATCTGCAGGTGATCGTTCTCGGATTGAAGGGGCTTCAGATCGAGGAGAACGCACGGGAAATACAAACACGTCTCGTGAGCTTAGCCAATGACCTGAAGATCTTCCAGAAGGATTTTCAGGTGGTGGGAACACATCTCACCAACGCTGTGAATAAATTTGAGGAGGCGAGGAGGCGTCTGGATAAGTTCAGTCTCAAGTTTGAGCAGGCGGAAAGTCAACCCTCTCTGCCCTTCATCGAAAAGGGAAGTGAATCAAAAGAATCCTGAAGATGATTCCGGCAAGGGAAGAATGTTTAAGA
>CAYMTD010000546.1:0-2049 GCA_964393245.1 uncultured Syntrophaceae bacterium | reverse complement strand
ATGGATGCTTTTGAATTCAGGGGACCTAAGCCCAGGACCATTGGGATTGCCGTTCTTGTCTTCATTCTCTTC
The DNA here is from genome assembly GCA_964393245.1 of uncultured Syntrophaceae bacterium. GTDB lineage: Bacteria > Desulfobacterota > BSN033 > BSN033 > UBA1163 > CAYMJV01. The sequence goes on along the minus strand of CAYMTD010000546.1, from coordinate 1,977 downwards.
ATCATATTGTGGGGGACTTTTGTGATCGTCCCAGCCGGTCATCGAGGCGTTGTTCTCTGGTGGGGGAGCGTTGAAAAGAGAATCATGGGCGAAGGACTCAATTTTAAAGTCCCCATTGCGGAAAGGGTGATCAAAGTGGATGTAAGAGTTCAACCCCATCCGTTCAAGGAGATCGATGCGGCTTCGAAGGAGTACCAGATGGTCAAACTCACAGGGATGATGAACTTCCATATCGATCCATCCTTTGTAAACGACCTCTACCAGAAGGTTGGGCTTGACTTTGCGAACAAGGTGATCGATCCGGCCTTCAACGACTTTGTAAAAGAGGTTGTTCCGATCTACCCGATTACGGAGATCCTTCCTAAGAGAGAGGAGATTCGAAAAAGGGCGATGTCGAAGCTGGGCGATAATCTCGCGCGATATCATATCATTGTTGACGATATCTACTTTGCCAATATCCGCTTTTCTCCCGAGTACGAGAGGGCGATTGAAGCCAAACAGGTTGCCCAGCAACAGGTGGAGACCCAGAGACAGGTTTTGGCTCAAAGGGAGATCGAGGCTCAACAGAAGGTTGCAACGGCGAAAGGCGAAGCCGAATCGATCCTGGTGGTGGCTCAGGGGCAGGCCAAGGCCAACGACGCGCTCTCTCGTTCGATCAGCCCTATATTGGTCCAGTACAAGAGCATCGAACGGTGGAATGGAATTTTGCCTCAGGTCTCCGGAGGCGCCGTGCCGTTTATTGATCTGGGAAAAATGCAAGAGAAAAAATAACGCTCAGTAATGAGTTCGGTGTTTAGAGTTCGGAGCAAAGATCCAAACAAAAAATCAGATCTCCGAACTCCCTACCTACCGGCAGGCGAACTCATCGCTCCGAACTGCCTCGGTGGGTTTTGGGTAGTTTGACCACGAAGGTAGTGCCTTTCCCCAACTCGCTCTCGAGGCGGATCTCTCCTCTGTGGAGCTTCACGATCTCCTCGACCAGAGAGAGGCCAATTCCCAGTCCCTTCACATTTCCCAGTGGTTTCGTCTTCTCCTGAAAATGGCGCGTGAAGACCTCTTTGAGGGATTGATGGGAGATTCCGATCCCGGTGTCTTCAACCCTCGCAAAAGCAAATTGGGGATCTTCGGAGAGGGTGACGCCGATCTTTCCACCCCGGCGATTGTATTTAATGGCATTGGTCAAAAGATTATCGAAGAGTTGATGGAGTTTATCTTCCACACCCGGGATAAGGATCGGTTCGGTGGGAAGCTGAACCTGCATCTGGATCTGATGTTCTTGGGCTAAAGGTTCGACGGTGATACAAGAGAACTCCAGGACTTTCGATAGGTCGATCGGTCCAAACGTCCGCTCACCTTTCTGGATCCTTAGCTCGGCCAGGTCAAGAAGGTCATCGATGCGTCTTTCAAGCTTCAAGAGATTCTTATGAGACGTCTCGAGAAACTTCTTCTGCTGTTCGGTTAAAGAGCCCACCTTTTCCTTGAGGATCATCCCGAGGTATCCCATGACCGAGATCATGGGAGTCTTCAATTCATGGCTCACATTCGATAAGAAGTCATCCTTCAGTCGGTCGAGACGCTTCAATTCCTCATTGGCCTTCTGGAGTTTCTCCATGGCTACTTTGAGCTCATCCTCAGCCTGTTTTCTTTCGGTGACCTCCTGGCTAACGACGATCACCCCTAAGTATTCGTTCTTCGGTCCCCACACAGCGGAATAGGTGTTGTCGTAGAACTTCCCCTCAATCGTCTGGATATTCATGCGGTGGTGACCTCTTACCTTTCCCGACCTCAACTCATCGATAATCTTCAGTACTTTGGGGTGGCATGGAGAGGGGTGGCAATCCAAGATGGCTCGGCCAGAGATTTCATCAAAACTCACATTTCTGATCTTTTCAGCGGCAGGGTTGCAGTAGACAATCCTGTTCTGGTCATCAATGAAGACAATCCCTTGCTCCATGGAGGCAAAGATGGCCTGAAGAA
>CAYMTD010000545.1:0-2052 GCA_964393245.1 uncultured Syntrophaceae bacterium | reverse complement strand
GGTTCAGGGTGACAGAACAGGGTAAATTCCAAAACTAATTTGGACAAGAGTGATTTCTTTTATAATATTCTGTAAAACGAATTGACACTTCGACGACCCAAGCCTCGGCCTTCAAAACGGGGTAAGAACGTCGCTCAGTGTCAGCCTTGAGCCGATCCCTGGCATGAGACAGGAGATAGCGAAAGGGATTGATAAAGATTTCGGAGTATGGTAATAGTATCTGTCAGAAGGAGTTGAGTATGGCAAGTACAGGTACGCTTGGGAAAATCGCAAGAGAGATTGAAAAACTCTCCCCAAAGGATCAATTGAGGTTGGTGGAGAAACTCGCCCAGCAGCTCAGAAAGTCCGGAATTACGGTAAGAAGAGAACTTGACTGGAGGGGTCTCTATGGGCTTGGCAAAGGACTTTGGAAAGGGGAAGGGGAGGACGCCCAGGAGTATGTAAACCGGATGAGAGTGGAGAGGGTGTGACTCTTTCGGAAGAGCTTACCCAGATTAACAGCATCTTCATTGATACAGCTCCTATTATATATTACATAGAAGCCCACCTGCAGTTTGGTCCACTCGTAAAAGAAGTTGTAAATGCCTTCCAATCGAGGAACCTTGTTGCTTATTCTTCTGTTATAACCCTTGCCGAGGTCCTTTCTAAGCCAATTGAAAGGGGAGACGAAAAGCTTGCCAGGAAGTTTGCGGAATTTCTGAAGCATGGCAGGAATCTCACAATGATCGATATTTCGGAAGCGACGGCAGAGAACGCGGGCAAATTAAGAGGCCATTACCCCTTTCTGAAGACGATTGATGCGATACAGTTGGCCGCTGCGCTCGATGTCGGAGCAGAAGCATTTCTCACTAATGACGTGAAGCTTCAACAATTCAACGGGCTGAGGGTTCTTGTCTTGAAGGATTATTTATAGGAGTCAAAAAAGGGAAGGTGCGATTTCTTGGCAAGAGTAGCCCGCCCCTTTGCGTTCACGGTTATCCTTTCCGTAGTAAATGAAACAATTCTTCTATGGGCGGGGGTTCACTCTTTGTAGGACTATACGTAATGTAAGCTTCCGCAAATGCGTCAAGAGTGGCTTCTGATTGCTGCAGATTTATGGTATCTCCTTATATCCCACGTTCCTCAATTCGGGCAATCCCGAAAATTCTTCCCCAAAAACGTTGGACTTCTTTTATAATATTGTGTAAGGCGAATTGATTCCAATTGAAGGTGGTCTGATGATGAAGGAGTTATTCGATCTGACAGGGAAGGTTGCCCTGATTACCGGTTCCAGCCAGGGCATTGGGTTCGGGATTGCAAGAGGTTTGGGCCAAGCGGGGGCGACGATCATTTTAAACGGGAGGAATGAAGAGAAGCTCAGCCGAGCCGTTTCTATCTTGTCCCAAGAGGGTCTCAAGGTTTTTGGCTATTCCTTCGATGTTTCTGATCCGAAGCAAATCGATCAAAAGATCTCGACCATAGAAAGAGAAGTGGGGCCCATTGATATTCTGGTAAACAATGCAGGAATTCAGAGGCGCGGGCCGTTAGATTCGTTTGAAGAGTCTCTCTGGCGGGAGGTGATCGAAACAAACCTGACTGCTGTCTTTTTGATGAGCAAGCGGGTGGCCAAAGGGATGATCGAGCGAAGATCCGGAAAGGTTATCAACATCTGTTCCCTGATGAGTGAGATTAGCCGCCCCACCATCGCTCCCTATACGGCATCGAAAGGGGGCGTGAAGATGCTGACCAAAGCGATGGCTGTGGAGTGGGCGAAGTATAACATCCAGGTCAACGGCATTGGACCGGGATTTATCGTCACAGAGATGAATAAGCCTCTTCTGGAAGACCCAAAATTCGATGCCATGGTGCGCTCACGAACGCCGGCGGGCCGCTGGGGCGAACCATCCGATTTGGCCGGGGCTGCTGTCTTTCTCGCCTCCAGGGCCTCCGATTTTGTTACCGGCCAGATCATTTATGTGGAGGGAGGACTTCTCTCGGCACTCTAACGTTGGGAAAAGGTGCCCCTGCCCTTTTATCTATCCTATCGGGGGCTTCGCTTTCTGGCCTTTTCCA
>CAYMTD010000544.1:0-2057 GCA_964393245.1 uncultured Syntrophaceae bacterium | reverse complement strand
GGATCGAGATCACCCTAAAAGAGGGTGTCCTGACGGTCGTCTCACCCATTGAGGATACCCCTGCCTTCCGGGCAGGAATCCAGGCAGGCGACCAGATCTTGAAGATTGATGGAGAATCAACGAAGAATTTGACGCTCATGGATAGCGTGAAACGATTAAGGGGACCCAGGGGGACCAAGGTGACGATCACCATCATGCGGGAAGGGTTTACCAAACCCAAGGAATTTTCGCTGACCCGAGACGTCATTCCGATCCGGAGTGTCCGGTTTGAACTGATGGAGAAGCAATATGGCTATATTCGCCTCACCCAATTTCAGGAGAAGACTGAGAGCGAATTTGATAAAGCCATCAGAGCTCTGGAGAGCGAGAGCAAGGGAGCGATCAAGGGTCTGATCCTTGATCTTCGGAATAACCCTGGAGGTCTTCTGGATCAAGCGGTCAAGGTGTCTGATCGCTTCATCGAGTCGGGTGTCATCGTCTCCATGGAGGGAAGAAGGGAAGATCAGAAGATGAAATTCTACGCCCATCCTCAGGGCACGATCCCCCGTTATCCTTTGGTCGTGCTGATAAATAGCGGAAGTGCGAGTGGGGCTGAGATCGTTGCCGGAGCCATTCAGGACCATGGCCGGGGCATTTTGGTGGGAACCCAGACTTTCGGAAAGGGATCGGTTCAGACCATCTTTCCCATGAAAGATGGATCCGGACTGAGGTTGACCACGGCTCGGTATTATACCCCCAATGGCCGGTCGATCCAGGCCAAAGGGATTATCCCCGATATCATCGTGAAACCTGCTTTGGCTGAAGAAGAGAAGGCCGTTCCTCCTCCCAAGTTGCCCTCTGAGAAAGATTTGGAGAGGCATCTGATCGATAATAAAGAGAGAGAGAAGACCCGGAAGGAGGAGGTGAAGGAAAAGAAGCCGAGCGATCCCCAATTGGAACGGGCTCTGGAACTGCTCAAGAGCTGGGAAATTTTTAAGAGTACCGTCAAAGGGAAATGATGGCAAAAAGATCGCGTTCGAAAAGGAGAGAAGGTGGTCCCTGGATCTATTACCTTCTCTCCTTTTTTTTGGGATCTCTTCTCACCCTTTCGATCACCCTTTTTCTGACAAAGGAATGGCCTCTCTCCAAGGAGGCCTTTTCTCAGAAAAGCTTCTTGGTCGATCAGATCATCCGAAGTCAATTCTACGAAATGGGTGTCCAGCGAAGGGACATCGTTTCTCGGCGGACGTTATCAAAGGAAGACAGAGCTCTTGTCTGGAAGGCGTCTCTCATGAAGGTCCGGGTTGCCCGCGCCGTTTCTTTTTCTCTGATCGAAGAGAACTTTAGGCGAAGCCTCTCCAAACTTGGGAAGCCCATCTCCCTCCAATCTGTTACGGGGAAGGATGCTCTCGAACTTAGCTTCAAGGTCCAGAACCGAATCACCCATCAACTCACCTTTCTTTACGGTAAGCCTTCCCTGCCCAAAATTGCAGGTCGTCCCAAGGTCGCCCTTGTGATCGATGACCTCGGTGCCGAGGATCAGATGTCTCAAGAGCTCCTTCACTGGGAGGTCCCTCTTACGCTCTCCATCCTCCCTTTCACTCCCTATTCCAAATCCCTCGCTCAACAAGCTCGCCAGAGGGGAAAGGAGGTCATTCTCCATCTTCCAATGGAGCCCCACGGCTATCCGGAGACGAAGCCAGGGGAGGGGGTTTTGCTTCAGGAGATGGAAGACCAAGAATTTCTTCGCCAGCTCTTAAAGGATCTGGACGCAGTGCCCAACATCAAAGGGGTGAGCAATCACATGGGATCTCGACTGATGGAGGATCCCGAGAGATTAATAATTATCATGAAGGAGTTAAAAAGGCGAGGACTTTTCTTCCTGGACAGCCGGACCACCCCAGAGAGTACGGGCCTCCAGGTGGCAGAAGCCATCGGAGTCAGGGCTACTGAAAGAAGCCTCTTTCTTGACCATTCCCAAGACCCTGAAGACATCAAACAACAACTGGAGAAGCTGGCTCAACTCTCCCTGGAGACAGGCAGGGCGATCGGAATCGGCCATCCCCATCCCTCCACGC
>CAYMTD010000543.1:0-2062 GCA_964393245.1 uncultured Syntrophaceae bacterium | reverse complement strand
TTTATGGACACTCTAAAGAAACGCCTCCAACAGATCAAAAAGAAGAGACCCGGCTATGAGGCAATGCTCGACTTCTATCTGAAGATTAAGGAAGAACAGAAAAAAATCAGACCCTCCCTGATGCTGCAACCTATTATCCTAAGAAAGGAATGGAAAGACCTCCTGACAAAAGAGGGTTTTCCCCTTCTTGAGAAAAAAGATTTCCCGCTTGATATCGAGGCGTCGACATCTCTTTTCAAATCGCTTTGCCAGATTGGGAAAGAGGCAAATCCGTATATGGGAGTTCAAATAAAGAAAATGGAAGAGGCCCTGTCCCAAAAGAAGATTGATTTGAGCACGTTATTGAAAGAAGGGGGGTGTGAACAGAAGGTCGAAGAGGCTGGGCATGTGCTCGGGGTGGAGAAGAAAATACTCCTTTTTTTCATTCATGCAAGCCTGAAGCCTTCGATCGAAACAGGGATCGAAAAGCTTTCCCGTGAGATCAATACCGAAACCTGGATGAAAGGGTCTTGCCCTGTTTGCGGATCTCTCCCCTGCTTGAGTCTGCTGAAGGAAGAGGTGGGGAAACGATTCCTTCTCTGTTCCTATTGCGGATATCAATGGCGAATCGATCGAATGTCCTGCCCCTTCTGCGGTAATAAAGACCATGAGTTACTTCATTATTTCAGTGCGGAGGGAGAGGAAGCCTATCGGATTCACCTCTGCGATCAGTGCCATCGGTACATCAAGACAATTGATCAGAGGACGATGGGAGAAATCGACCCTTCCCTGGAGGACCTCGCCACCCTCCATCTCGATCTCGCGGCCTCCCAAAAAGGCTACAAAAGACCTGTTCCCAACCCCTGGGTTCCATAACTTCTCAATCACGAATCTACGAATATAAATGGAACGGAGGGTCCGTTTTCAATCATTTAGTTCTTTCTTGCTCCTGCCCGCAATGAGCAGATAACGTTCAAGGTCAAAAGAAGTCCCGCAAGGTGGGATTTGGATGTTAATCTTTTTGCTGGTGTTAGCCGACGTCCTTAGAATGTTATCGTCTTTCTCGCTCCCATTCTCTCACCTCCACCTCCTACTCAATACCTACCAGATTTGACTCAGGGAGTCAATCCTTGTCAGGCACAAAGAGGGAGAAATGGAGGTTCGAGAAAATAAAGGGGACGTCCATAAAATTATAAGATTCTATTTTCCCAACATCCTAAGCCCCATTTCTTTGGCTATTCCCTCTCCTCTTTTGACTGAAATACTCACTGCCGGCTGCGAAATCTCAAACCTCCTGGCAAGCTCTGTGGCACTCACACCCAGTTCTCTCACCGCCCAATAACAAAACAGACTCCGCGCCTCCACAAGCCTTGGGTACTTCCCTTTTGACCATAGATACTCCGGGTCTATTTCAAAAACCTCTGCAACCCTTTGAGTCAACCTTTCCAGATCGTAACCCTCGGCCTTTAACTGATACGTCCGTCGGAGCCGTTCCTCAGAAGCTTTGAGGACTTCTTTGACAAAGACACTCTCTCCCAAGATCCGCTCGTCTCCTTTCAGCCGAGCCCCTCCTCCCCTTAACTCCTTGACCTTTGTCCATCCTCCAATGCTCCGTATCAGTCCTCCCCCCACCAACTCTGGTCTCCGTCCTTTCTCAATTCCTTCCCCTACATAGGCCCGATAGTTTCTTCGCGCTGAGATTACCTTCCCACCAAAATAACCGAGGATGTAATCAATGTCCTGCCAAGGAATTTTTCTCTTTCCCAAAATAGCACTATGACCTGTATAAAGATAAGCGTCCAAGGCATTAAGATCCAAAACTGTTTTCGCCCGGAGGGGATTGAGGTGGATGTAACGGACCAGTTCTAATAGATAAGGATCTTCCTGGCACAGAACTGATTTATACCGGTTCTGAAAGAGTTGACCGTGCCTTCGGTGTCTCAAATTATAGGTAACCGCATAACCGGTAAGAAGTCTTCTCATCACTGTGGCTATAGGAACCCTGCCGGTTCGCACTAATAGATGCACATGTTATGTGAAGCTCCGAGTTATGTGAAGTTGATCTGGCTCACCTCTGAATTGT
>CAYMTD010000542.1:0-2064 GCA_964393245.1 uncultured Syntrophaceae bacterium | reverse complement strand
GACAGACTTCATCGTCGCTGCCACGACCTACATTGACGAATTTGGAAAACCTCAACGAGAGATAGAGGATCGGATCAAGGCGATAGAGAGGCAATATTTAGGGGAGTATGAAGATAAGATCCGGGTCTTCTATATCATCATCGCCATCGCGCTTCTGGTTGTCTTCTCTGTCATCTATTACTACTCTCGGTCTATGATTCAACCTATTCTTCATCTTGCAGAAGTAGCGGATAAGATCAGCATGGGGGAGCTCGATACACCTGTTCAAGTCAAGGCGAAAGGAGAAGTCCGTGTCCTGGCTGAATCCATCGAGAGGATGCAGACCAGTGTCAAGGCCGCAATTGAAAGATTACAGAGAAGGAGAGAAACGAGGTAAGTTTCTTGCTGGCTATGATTAAGAAGGAGAGACCATGATATTTCCAAGAGGAGAGGTAGTCCATAAGAACCTGTCGACAGCGTACACGGATCTCTCAGCCCTGGTTTCAACTCTGAAATCAGAGGCTTTCAGCGGGACGATTGAGATCGAGTTTCCCCAGCATAGGGGAACCCTTTTTTTCGGTTCGGGAGAGATCGTTGATGCGGAAGCCAGAGGAAGGGCAGAAGCCAAGAGGCTCGAAGGGCAGGAGGCTGCACAGGCTCTTCTCAGGCTGACTGGTCAGAAAAATGGAATGCTGAGCATCTACCGTTTGCCACCGGAGCGGGTGGCCATCGTAACGAAAAACCTTCAGAACGAAATTGTGTTCAAAGGACTCTCCACGGATTTCACCCGATTAGATGGACTCCTCCATAAGTTGAGGGAAGATAAATTAAGCGGGTTTATCGAAGTCTCGACCAAGGAGAATCAACCCATGGGCGTTCTCTTCCTTGAGGATGGAGAACCGGTGGAGATGTACACGCAACCTGAATCGGGTCCGTCCGTCTTCGGTCGGAAATCGATTCCGATCTTTGTTGAGACCGTGACGAAGCAGGGAGCTATTTTCGATGTCTACCGGATCAGGGGAGGAGTTTCTAAGAAGGCGAAAGAGGAGACCCCTGCTGTCCCCCTTCCCGAGCCCCAGCCCAAGGTGGAGGAGGCGAAGGAACTCATCCCGATCTTCCAGGATATCCTCTCAAGGGTGGAGAAGTGGGTGGATGGGGTTACCCAACGAGGGACCTTTCTTAAAGCCTTTAACAGGTCGCGGATGGAAAAATCGGGGGAATTTTTCTTCTTGGACCCCTTTTCCGGCGAGTTCAGTTATCAGGACGGAACGATCCGGTTTACGGGGGAGACAGGCGGGAAAGATTTTGCAAAAGGTATTATAGAATGCCTGCGCTCTTCCCTTCCCCATCTCGAGAAAGAGTTTCCAAAGAACAGGATGTTTCCCTTGAAATTGAGGGCAGAGATTGAATCGTCCCTTGAGTATCATAAGGATGCCATGAAGGTCCTGGGGATTGATACTGATCTTACCACCTTTATCCAATAAATTTCCTATTCCCCTGAAATTTTTAAGAAAAATCTATCTGACAGATTTTTCTTGACAAAAGTTTTATTTAAAATAAACTTGTGTAAAAATTCTCAAGGACGCGGGATTAAGACCAGGGGTGGAATTGGGGTTACAGCATATGTCTACGGTCATCCCGAAGGGTTTGGGATTGCGATTTCGGAGGCAGTATATTCCTCTGTTCAATCCAAAACGGTTTCCCTCGTCAAATAAAGGCGGAAAGGAGGTGGTGAGGAACTTCAGATAAATTCTGGTTCTTAATTCAAATTGCCGAAAGGAGGATTAAAAATGAGGCACTGGAAACTGGCTTCGATCATTTTATTGACCATAGGGTTTTCTTTAACTGTTTCGCCAGCATTTGGACAAATAAAACTCTCTTACTCAATTTTCTTTCCTGCCCCTCATAAGCATAGTGTTTTGGCTACTGAGTGGGGAAAGGAGATTGAAAAGAGAACAAATGGAAGGGTTGTGGTCACGATGCATTATGGGGGCACACTAACCCCGGCTCCCCAGGTTTACGATGGGGTAGTGAAAGGAATCTCTGATGTCGGGATGTCTGTATTTGCTTATACGAGAGGGAAAT
>CAYMTD010000541.1:0-2068 GCA_964393245.1 uncultured Syntrophaceae bacterium | reverse complement strand
CCAAGATATTCCTTGAAACTCAAGGAGATTGACTCTGCTCAGTTAAACCCTTGATTAAAATAATTCTTCGCCTTCTCGGATATCTGTTTCACCTCATCTTTCTCAGCCATGTTGCTCCTCCTCTCTTGTTAATGTGATAATAATATCACGATGTATCATTTTAAAGTGAAAAAAGCCATCATTTTGATTGAAGGCTCCGGATAAGTGAGTTATACAAACAAGTCAGTGGACCCTCTTCTATCAAAAAAAATCCAGACGAAACTGCTCCGATGGTTTGAGAAAAAAGGTCGGGATCTCCCATGGAGAAAAACCTTTGATCCTTATGCCATCTGGGTTTCAGAGATCATGCTTCAACAGACCCAGGTGGCAACGGTCATTCCCTATTACCGAAGATTTCTGAAATGCTTTCCAACGATCCGCCATCTGGCCAGGACCAATCTCTCGAGAATCTTAAAAGTTTGGGAAGGGCTCGGATACTACTCGAGGGCGAGAAACCTTCACCGTGCTTCAAAGATCATTTTGGGAAAGTTCCGGGGCAAAATCCCTGATACCCTCGATGACCTTCTTACACTTCCCGGACTCGGACGTTATACCGTCGGGGCCATCCTCTCCATCGCTCACAACAAGGAGGCACCGATTCTGGATGGGAATGTCAAGAGAGTCCTTACGAGGCTCTTCGCCGTTTCAGGTAATGTGGCAAAAGGAAGGACCGTGAACTCTCTTTGGCGTCTTTCAGAGTCTCTCATCCCGAAAGGCAAAGCCCGTGAGTTCAATCAGGGTCTTATGGACCTGGGTGCCGTGATCTGTACCTCTAAAGACCCCTTGTGCAACCGTTGCCCGCTTCGCCATGTCTGCAAAGGGAAAGCTTCGGGAAATCCTAACAGTTATCCATCCAAAGGAAAGAAGAAACCTATTCCTCATGTTGTCGCCCTCGCCGCAGTGATTCAGAGGGATGGAAAGGTCTTGCTGAACCGGAGGCCTCCAAAAGGTCTCCTGGGAGGTCTATGGGAATTTCCGAATTGTAAAATCGAAGAGAAAAAAAGGTTAAGCCTAAGGTTAAGGTTGAGAAATTGTATCAGCAAAGAGATGAAAATGAAAGTCGAAGTCAAGGAGTTTATTGGCACGTTCAAACAAACCTATTCGCACTTCAAACTGGCGCTTCATGTTTTCAACTGCGAAGCCACCCACGGAACAGGAAAAGGGAAATGGATTCCTCCCCGAAATCTTCATCTTCTTCCCATGTCCCGAATCCACCGCCGCATCGCTGAAACCCTATAACCTCATCATCGCGTTCTAGCCTCCACGGTCCCAATTTCGTTGATTTTTTATCCCAATTTGGTAAAATCGTTCAAAAGTCAAAATCCCTTATCATTAACCCAAGGGCCGGTCCAATGAGCATTTTCGATCTACGTCAATTCGTAATCGACGAATACAGCAAGTACGTCCAGAGTTTCTTATCCATCGCTGATGAACGAGTAAGAGCATTCATTGAGGAATCGCTCCTTACAAACCAGGCCCTTTGGCCCGATGCTTTATTGCAGCTGAATCCATCTTACGAAACGGCCTCGACAATCGAAGACCTTGTCAAGCAGGCGAAACTCCATCCTGTATGTGCTGAAATTTTCCGCGCTGACGCGGGAGAACCAATACGGCTATACAGACATCAGCAGGAAGCGATTGAAACGGCACTGGACCGCAAACATCTCGTTGTCACGAGTGGCACCGGGTCCGGGAAGACCCTACCCTATTTTGTTCCCATTTTTGACGCCATTCTTCGCCCTCAACCATCTACGATCAGGATATCGAAGAATAGATTCATCGATACCCTGACGTTTTTGGTTAATTCTCATCCCCACCTTGTCTGAGTGCGAGGTGGGCGGCGGGGTAAGAAAATTTCTGAGAGAGTAGAGCATGAAGATTCGTTGATATTATAAAGTAACTATCCCCCGGCAAAGCCGGGGGCTTTAGGATTGCTGGTCCCTCAAAGGGGCCTGATCGCAATCGATCAAAATCAGAACCGAGAACCATTCATTGTTCATTCTATCGCAAAGTTCTTATTCTTGTCATT
>CAYMTD010000540.1:0-2070 GCA_964393245.1 uncultured Syntrophaceae bacterium | reverse complement strand
TAGTCACCAATAAACCCATATCCTCCATGGAGTTGAAGAGCCTCCTCAGCAACCCTCACCGCCGTTTCTCCAGTAAACCACTTCGCCATCGAGATGAGATGGGATTCCACCTTCCCATGGTCAACAAGCCAGGCAGCTTTCTGATAAAGGGTCCGGCCGGCCTCAATTCGGGTGGCCATCTCTGCAATCTTAAACTGAGTGGCCTGGAAAGAGGCGAGGGGTTTTCCAAATTGTTTTCGTCCCCGAACATGTCTGATGGCCTGCTCCATGGCACCCTGAGCCAATCCGACGGCCTGGGCGCAGATATGGAGACGGGTGTGATCAAAGAAGACCATGAACTGTTGAAATCCCCGTCCAGCCGTCCCAATGAGATTCTCCTTAGGTACTCTCACATCGCTGAAAGAAATCTCAGCCGTATCAGAGGCCCGGATGCCAAGTTTATTTTTCAATTTAGTGGCTTCAAAACCTTTGCGATCTGTTTCAACCGTGATAACACTGAACCGGTCATGCCGGGCCTTGGCATGGGGGTCTGTCAGGCAAAGAACCTGGAGAAAGTTGGAGGTGGTGCCATTGGTAATAAACATCTTGTTGCCATTGATGACATACTCATTCCCCTGCAGAACCGCTGTAGTCCTGACCGAAGAGACGTCACTTCCCGCATCCGGCTCGGTGATCGCAGCGCCGGTAATGGCCTTGGCTGTGATCAGAGGAGGAAGCCATCTCTTCTTCTGCTCCTCCGCACCAAAGAGAAGAATCATTTCAGAGCCAAATGTGGCTGACAGGATGGAGGAAGAAATTCCTGGGTCAACTCGCCAGAATTCCTCATTGATGAGACAGTGTTCCAAGAATCCCAATCCCGCTCCACCATAGGCTTCGGGAATGAAGACGCCGATAAATCCGAGGTCACAGGCCTTTTTCCAGAGGGATCTCGGAAACTCTTCCTTGCGATCACACTCCTGGGCCATATCTGTGAACTCTCTCTCAGCAAATTCTTTGGCTGCTTTAATAATGTCCTTCTGTTCCTCGGTCAGAAAAAAGTCCATAACCTTCCTTTCTCATTTGGAATCGATTATGCGATGATGGGAGAACCTTTTCACCCCTTTCCATTTTCATGACGGCTATGGTGGTGTTAGAAAACAGTATGATCATCCAAAGCGGTACTGGACGCCAAAGCCGCTTCGGGGGTAATGCCATTTCACTGAGCCATAGATGCAGGCGATCTGGCAGGTACCGCACTCAAGGCATCCGGCATGCTCGACCCGCATCTCTCCCTTTTCATTGAGAGCGTAGAGGTTTGCAGGACAGGCATAGATGCAGAAATGCTCTTTGCAATCGTGACAGATTTTTTGGTCCAGCGTGATATGGGTTTCTTTATCGTTTTTAAAGGCATCGAGCGCTAATTTCTCGGTAATTTTCATTCAAACCTCACCTATTCTCCCCCCCCAACCCCTACCCTCCCCCATCAAAGGGGGAGGGTAGAGGGCTGGGAACTTATATTTTTCTAAATTGCAGCCAATCCCTAAACGTCTGAAGGTTCAGGAAGTTTTTTCTCACCTCCCGAGAGAGGGTCTTGTAAAGGCCCTCTTTGGGAAGTTCATCCACCCGCATGACCTTCTCAAAGAGGTCTGAAATGGCCTGCGGGTATTTCGAGAAGAGCCTTCGATTCTCCAAGATCGATAGGCTGTGCCTGAAAGAGTTCATTTCTTTCATTATAAAACTTTCATTAAGGAGCTGCTCGTAGTAGGACAAGGACGAAGCTGAGAAATCGTTCCTCTCCTTCGCCCTCTTAATCGCTCGGCCTGCAAAGACACCCGAGGCCATGGCATATTCCATTCCCCTAACGGTCACCAGCATATTGAGTCCCAGCCCGGCCGCATCCCCGGTGACGACCATCCCGTCCGTGTAAAGTTTCGGCCTCGCCTGGATGCCTCCTTCGCTGATGAGGTGGGCCGAGTATTCGACGATCCTACCACCCTTGATCAAATTTCTGACTTCCGGTCGTTCTTTGAACTGATCGAGAAGCTTGTAAACCTCCTCCCGTGGCTCGCGGACGTTGAGCGAGTGAATCCC
>CAYMTD010000539.1:0-2079 GCA_964393245.1 uncultured Syntrophaceae bacterium | reverse complement strand
CATCCCCCACGATGAGATGAAAAAAGAGGTCTGAATAGAGTTGATAGGCTTCCACACCAAGCGAATTGACCACGGCCAATTCCACCCTGCCATGCGAAAAGGCACCGGACGCTTTGAAGCCTTTTGCCTTCGCGTGGGAGAACAGGTTTTTAATCCTCTTTACCTTCATCTCGGGCGTGAGACGGTCAATCTTTTCCGAGAAGGTATCTACATCCGGGATCGGCTTAGGTTCGGGCAAAGACTTGAATTCTTCATTGGGCTGCTGGACCCGGGAAAGGGAGACCGCTTTTTTAAGAGACTTTCGTAAGGAAAAAGGTTTCAGGATATTGGTGGTGATGACTGCAATGCGTTTACCTGAAACGACCCGAATGATCGCCGTTCCATTTCTCTCCGCCACATGCTGATGGATGGTCGATTGGGCGAAACGGGTCAGGGAGGAATCTTCCGTCAGAAGGAGAATTTCTGTCTGATCCGCAGGGGACTCACGAATTACTTCTTTTAAGAGATCGAGAGAGGCTTTCCTTCCAATCATCTTGCCTTCTCCTTCTTGCGATAATCTGCCACGGCAGCCCGAATCGCATCTTCGCCAAGGACGGAACAATGGATTTTCGTTGGGGGAAGGCCTCCGAGCGCCTCGGACACCATCTCTCTCGAAATCATCAATATCTCTTCAATAGTCTTCCCTTCGATCATCTGGGTGATTATGCTCGAGGAGGCAATGGCAGCCGCACAACCGAGGGTCAGAAACTTCGCCTCAACAATTCGGTTGCCCTTTACCCTGATAAAGAGTCGCATCGTATCACCACAGGCGGGATTCGTAGCCTCCCCTACCCCGTCGGGGTCTTCCATCTCGCCCATATTCCGGGGATGATTGAAATGGTCCAGGACAATGGAATTATAGGGGCCCCGATGTTCAGACATAACTCTTTTGCCACCTAGTCGTAAATTCCAAATCGCAAATTACAAGTCCCAGATAAATTCCAACATTCAATAACCCAATTACCAGAACTTTTTTGTTTCAAATTTGGAGTTTCGGTCATTGGAGCTTATTTGGTATTTGGTGTTTGGAAATTGGTGCTTATCCTGCCTGCGGCAGGCAGGTGCAATCTACAATCTGCAATTAAAGTACTTTCTTAGCAAATTCCCTTCCAAATTGAATCCCACTACTCAATTCTTCTGAGTTCGGAATAAACTGGACGGAGAGCTCCTTCTCCCAGATTTCAAATTTCTCTGCCTCGAGATATCTTCTCATCTCTTTGATCGCCCCTCCTCCCCATCCATGCGACCCGAAGAGCCCGAAGATCTTTCCCCTGGGCCTCAAGCCTCGCATATAGGTTAGGAAATCTCCCATGGTTGGAAACATCCCGTTATTCAGAGTGGGAGATCCCAGAAGGATGCCCCTTGCCTCTAACATCTCCTCGATGATATCACTCCGATGGTTGGATCTCAGATGAAGCAACCTGGCATCCGCTCCTTCATCGATCAAACCTTTCAAAATGGCCTTCGCCATCTTTTCTGTGCTCCCCCACATCGTGTCGTAGACGACGAGGGCTTTCTTTGAAGTTTTTCCCTGGCTCCACTCCACATAGGCTTCAATGATTCGGTTCGGGTTTTTTCTCCAGATGAGACCATGGCTTGGCGCAATCATGTCGATGGGGATGCCCATCTTCGCCACTTCATCCACCTTTTTCAAAATGAGAGGGGCCAAGGGCCATAGAACGTTAGCATAATATTTGGCCGCGTGTCTCATCACATCATCCCCAACTTGGTCTTCAAATCTTTGACAGGAAGCCAAATGCTGCCCGAAGGCGTCATTTGGGAACAGAACCTGATCCTCTTTGACATAGGTAAACATACTATCGGGCCAGTGAAGCATCGGTGCTTCCACGAAAGCGAGGGTGCGATGGCCGATCGATACGGTCTCCCCACTTTTGACCGTTCTGAATTTCAATGACCTTTGGTAATGCTTCTCGAGCCCTTTCTTCCCTCTCTCCGAGGTGAGGACGAGCGGAGACCCGATTCGCTCAACGATCTGAAGCAGAGAACCCGAATGATCCATCTCCACGTGGTTAGCCACAA
>CAYMTD010000538.1:0-2083 GCA_964393245.1 uncultured Syntrophaceae bacterium | reverse complement strand
CTCAATGGCCCCGTAGCCCCGTCCAAAATGGGACTTAAATTCATCGTTCACCTTTTGGGCCACTTCAGGAACACGCTCCATAGCTCTCTGGATTTTGAACCGAAACTCCATAAAGTAGTCAGGCGTGGTGATTACAGAAAAGGCCTTCGGTTCCTGAGGATCTATCAAGTAATCCGGGCAATACGGGGGCAAGAAGGAATCGACTTCCTCGATGCTCGGGATTTCCACAGCCTCAGACGTGTGGGAAAGCACAAAGGCGTCCAGGACGACCATGACAGGAAGCCTGACCTCTTCAGCAATCCGATAAGCCTGGAGAATGGTATCGAGGACCTCCTGATTATTCTCGCAATAGAGCTGAATCCATCCTGTATCCCGCTGGGAGAGGGAATCGCTCTGATCGCTCCAGATATTCCATGGAGGCCCGATGGCCCGGTTGACATTGACCATGACAATAGGGAGTCTTGCCCCACAGGCCCAGTGGAGCATCTCGTGCATATAAGCCAGTCCGTGGGAAGAGGTGGCGGTGAAACATCTCACTCCTCCTGTCGAGGCCCCAACCAGGGCGGCCAACGCCGAATGTTCCGACTCCACCTTGAGGAAGATGGTCTTTAGACGACCGCTTGCAATGAGCTCAGAGAGTTCTTCCACAATGGTGGTCTGAGGGGTGATGGGGTAGGCGGAGACGACGTCCACGCGGCTTAAGATCACACCGTAGGCCACGGCCTGGTTGCCTGTGATGACCTTTTTCATCTTCCCTCCTCCCTAAGAGAAATTGCCCCCCGAGGACATTCTGTGAAACAGATCCCACAGCCTTTACAAAAATCATAATCGACCTGATGGACGAGAGCCTCTCCTTTTAAGATGGAGCCATCTGGACAGAAGACGTAGCAGTTCTCGCACTCATTGCAAGTCCCGCAGTTGAAACATCGCTTCGCCTCTTCCAAGGCGGCATCCTCTCCGAGAGTGAAGGTCACCTCCTTAAATTCTTTGCCCCTTTCCTTAACACGCCTCTTCGGTTCTTTCTCTCTCTTTGCAGGCTCAAAATAGTCCATATTCAATTCTTCGAAGGCGACGATATGGGAATTCATCGGTCTCTCATCAGGATGAATATATCTGAGGATAGAAAGGAATGGGCCCTCTCCAACGAGAAGTTGACGGATGGCGTCTTCAGAGTCCCTGCCTCTTAGGTAACAATCGATGGCGATCGCTGCCTTCTTCCCCGAACCGATGGCATGGGCGACCGTACGCTGATTGGAAGTGAGATCCCCTCCAGCAAAAACTCCCTTTATTCCCGTGCTTCCGTCTCTCTGCGTGAGCACGATCCCTTCTCGCCTTTCCAATCCTTTGGGAAGGTGAGAGATCTCAATCTCTTCTCCTGCGGCGATGATCACATTTTCGACCTCAAGGGAAAAATTGGAGTTAGGAATAGGAACAGGTCTTCTTCGACCGCTCTCATCCTTTTCTCCCAATTCCATCCGGAGACACTCCAGGCGCTTAAGGCCGTCTTTTTGATGGATACGGATGGGATTGACCAGGTAGCTGATCTTCACGCCCTCTTCGAGGGCCTCTGTGATCTCTTCTTCGAAAGCTGGCATCTCCTCTTTGGAACGACGGTAGAGAATGGTTGCCTTTTTACCTAATCGAACAACAGAGCGGGCCACATCAACGGCTGTATTCCCTCCCCCGATCACAGCAATCTTCTCACCCAGTTTCACCCTTTCCTTAAGATTGATCTTTTTCAGAAAATCGAGCCCCCGGTATACCCCTCTTCCTTTCTCCCCAGGGATACTGAGGCCTTTGCTTTGGTGAGCTCCTGTGGCAATGAAGATGGCCTGATAGTCCCCCAAATCCCCGATTCTCAGAGGGTTACTCAGAGAGATTCCTGTTCGAATCTCTACTCCGAGGGCCTCAATATCCCAAAGTTCCCGGTCTAAGACATCTTTGGACAAGCGATAGGACGGGATTCCAAATCTCAACACACCCCCTGCCAGGGAAAAGGATTCAAAGACCGTCACCTGATAATGAAGTTTTGCCAAATGGAAGGCACAGCTCATTCCAGCCGGACCAGATCCAATAATGGCAA
>CAYMTD010000537.1:0-2085 GCA_964393245.1 uncultured Syntrophaceae bacterium | reverse complement strand
ATCCCTTCTCTTTGAGGTATTGCTTCACCATCATCATGTCCACCGTAGGTATTCCCTCGGTCAAACAAACAATGAGCGGTACCCCTGCATCCGCAGCTTCTAAAATGGCATCGGCTGCGAAGGCAGATGGAACGAAGATTGCCGATGCATTGGCTCCCGTTTGTTTGACGGCTTCCGCAACCGTGTTGTAGACTGGAATGCCATCCATTTTCTGTCCACCTTTTCCTGGAGTTATCCCTGCCACCACTTTTGTTCCGTATTCGACCATCTGCCTCGTATGAAACATTCCTTCGTTCCCAGTAATTCCCTGAACGACAACCCTCGTCTTCTCATCAATCAAGATGCTCATGAATTCCTCCCAAAGAAGTTATGAGTTCGGAGCTCGGAGTTCGGAGTTTAAAAACTAAAATGCTAACATCAATTATTATTTATTCCGCATTCCGCACTCCGCAATCCGCATTAGGCTTTCAGGGCTAAAACCACCTTCTCCGCTGCCTCCTTCATCCCTGTTGCGACCGTAAATTGGAGTCCTGACGAATTAAGAAGCCTTCTTCCTTCCTCTACATTCGTTCCCTCAAGCCGGACCACGACAGGGACATCCACCTTGACCTCGCGAACAGCTTCAATCACTCCTTTCGCTAATGTGTCGCAACGGAGGATCCCTCCAAAAATATTGATGAGAACTGCCTCCACGCCGGGATCGGACATGAGGATCTTAAACCCGTTCTTCACCATCTCAACCGTCGCCCCTCCGCCCACATCGAGAAAATTCGCCGGCTCTGCCCCCGCAAGCTTAATGATGTCCATCGTGGCCATTGCAAGACCTGCTCCATTCACCATGCAACCGACATTTCCACCGAGTTTGATATAATTTAAATTATATTTTGAGGCCTCAATTTCAAGAGGAGCTTCTTCATTGAGATCTCTCAGAGCTGCAATCTCTTTGTGCCTGAAAAGGGCATTGTCATCAAAATTGATCTTTGCATCAAGCGCAATGAATCTCCCATCCCCCGTTAGAACAAGAGGGTTTATTTCGGCAAGCAAACAATCCTTCTCAGAAAATGCCTTATAGAGCCCGGAGAGAACCGCTCTGAAGGGTCCGATTTGCTGAGGTTCGAACCCCAGTCCATATCCGATCTTGTTTGCCTGAAAAGGTCTCAAGCCCACGCTCGGCTCAACCCACTCTTTAACGATTTTTTCTGGAGACTTGGCTGCCACTCTTTCAATTTCAACTCCGCCCTCCCTGCTTGCCATGATCACCGGGCGGGCTTTCGAACGATCGATCACGACACCAAGGTAAAGCTCCCCCTTTATATCAACTGTCTCCTCAATCAGGACCTTTCGAACAATCCTACCTCCCGGACCAGTCTGGGGGGTGATCAGAGTCATTCCCAAGATCTCCCTGGCGGTTTTTTCAGCCTCTGCAGGATTGCTCACAACCTTGACACCCCTTCCTTTCCCCCTTCCTCCGGCATGAATCTGAGCCTTTACGACAATCGTCTTTGCCCCGATCTCCTCCGCTATCTTTCTTGACTCCTCCGGAGTCTCGGCCACCCTCCCCTTAGGAACAGGAACCCCATATCCTTTTAGAATTTCCTTGGCCTGGTACTCGTGAATCTTCATCCGCTCTCCCTCCCTTGGAAATTTGGCGGGGTAATTATAACGGATTTCAAAACCCTAAAAAAGGAAAAAATTGGCAAAAATTGGAAAGAATTGAATCCTTACCCGTGGGAGAATAGATAAGGCCTTAGCCTCAGGGTGGTAAAAAAATTGTCACATTTTTGAACAAAAATTATACTTTTTTGGAACCTTAAACGACATAAAACCCAGATGTCTTATCACAAATCTCACTTTTGAAGGAGATGAGACCGTAACGTAACACTTTAAATTTCAAAGGAATTTTAATCACCCCTGAGAAGCTTCATCGAAAGTCAAAATCGCTGCCGTTTATCGGCACTATTTTTGCATTTCACATTTGTCAAGTTACAATCTTTTCCTCCTTCTCCTCCTTGGGCAAGAGAGTGTGGGGAGAGGAAAACCCCCCAATTAATTCCTCTCCCCACCGCCTCCTTCCCATTTTTTTTG
>CAYMTD010000536.1:0-2087 GCA_964393245.1 uncultured Syntrophaceae bacterium | reverse complement strand
TGCACGAGGCCGTATAGACACAGAGATTTTTATGCCCAGGGACCATGTGATACATGGGTTCCAGTTCAATGGGATCAATCTGAAGCCCACCCGCTCTTCCATAAACAAGGCTTCGCAGTTCCCCTCCTCGGTTTTCCCTAACTCTGCAAAAACCCCTGCTTCCCTCTGGGATCAGACATCGGCGAAAGCAGAGTTCACATTGAATAAAATTGTTCTCGCCTCTTTTGTAAAACATGGCCTTCCTATCGAGACCTCTTGAAGGAGAATCAGTATCTTTAGAATCGGACGGGGAAGATAGTAGAGAGGAACAAACGCTCCCGGACAGGAAGCAGAAGAGTGGCTTTTTTAGAAAAGAACGGCGGCTTAATTGTAAGTCCATTTAATCAATTCCTACAATGCGTTTGGCCCAGCGTTTCTTCTGTTCAAGATTTCCGAGACGACCGTACATCACCTTTTGGGTCTGAGGGGATCCTGCCCCGTGCATCGACTCAACCAGCGCCGTTCCTCCGCTCATGTTTTCGATAAGCCTGAGGATCTTCATACGATCTTCTACAGGGACCCCCTTAGCCCCCGCTAAGTATTTCTTCACATAGCGGCCCACCTCACTGCTCTCGAGATCGCTATGGAAGGGCATGGTGGCAATAATTCCTCCGGCGATATCATGGGCAAGGCGCGAGATTTCATAGATATGGCGCGTGACGTTATGTTTCGTTGTATTGGCCAGAAGCGGATCCGGATAATAAGCACCGGACGGAGTTTTGTATCCCATGGCGGAGCAGGCGACCGATCCTGAATAGATCGTCTCGGCCAGATGGATCATCTCTGCCAGTTTTTCTTTAACGTGAGAAGCATTCGCCGTGCCCTGATATTCAGCAGCCAATGCGGTAGCTCCTACGAGGACATCAGAAACTCCTCCCTTGCACCCTCCGTAGTTCTGGCGATGGAGAGTGGCAAACCGTTCTACTAAGATCCCAGCCATGTCATATTCACCGCAGAGAAAGACGCTTTCCCACGGAACAAAGACATTATCAAAGATGATGAGGGCTTCTCCCCCCACAAGTCCGTAAGGATTTCCGGCGTCGGCCCCTTCCTCAAATTTCCGCTCTTCGTTGGTTTGGCGGCCAAAGATGAGGGTCACTCCCCGCGCATTCAAAGGAAGCGCACAGGCCAGTGCATAATCTCGATCCTCTTCTCTCATTGCCTGAGTAGGCATGATGAGAATCTCATGTGAATTGACGCCACCTGTCATATGAGCCTTGGCGCCACGGATCACAATGCCATCCGATCGTCGCTCGGCAACCCGTGTGAAAAGATCTGGGTCTGCCTGTTTGCTGGGTGGAAGAGATCTGTCTCCCTTTGGGTCGGTCATCCCACCCACTAACATTACATTGCTGTCCTGGACGTAAATTAAATATTTTTTAAATCGCTCAAAGTAGTCTGTCTTATATTTTTGATCCAGATCATAAGTCGTCATATAAGTGGCATTTAACGCATCGAATCCTACGCATCGTTGAAAGCATGAAGCTGTCTCATGTCCGATGAGGCGAAGCATCTGGACCTTTTTGATCAGATCATCCACGCTCTGATGGATATGCGTAAACCGATTGATCTTCCTTCCAGTGAGATGAGAGGTGGCGGTCATCAAGTCCTCGTATTCGGGACGAAGGGCGAGTTCATAAGTCAGGGCTGCCGAGTTGATATGTGGACGGAGACCAGGATGCTCTGTAATATCCTCAACCCTTTTCCCATTGTAGTAAACAACGTGATGGAGATCTTTAAGACTCTGGATGTAATCTTCTTTGGTCACGATGCGCTTCATCTCCTACTCCTTTCGAATCAAGGACAAAAGCAAGAACTGAGATCCCGAACCTATTTCGGGATGACACAAAAACCTTAGCCAAGCTGTCATTCTGACCTCTGAAAGTGTCATGCCGAACTTGTTTCGGCATCTCTTCAAGGATTCTTAAACGCCCTCCTTAGAAATTTCCCGGTAGCGGTCTTGGGTACCTCTTTGACAAACTCAACCTGCCTTGGATATTTGTAAGCAGCCATTCGTTCCTTGCAGTGGGTGATGATCTCTTCTTCTT
>CAYMTD010000535.1:0-2087 GCA_964393245.1 uncultured Syntrophaceae bacterium | reverse complement strand
ATTTCCTTTCCCTGATAGGTGAGCGAAGGCCTCCCGTGGATTTCCTGAACCATGGAAGAGAGGAGCTCCTCGGTCATCGCCATCATATCCTCATGGGTGGCATAGGCCTGGTAGAATTCGAGCATCGTAAATTCGGGATTATGCAGGGTCGAAATCCCTTCGTTTCGAAAACATCGATTGATCTCAAAAATTCTTTCTAACCCTCCAATGACCAACCGTTTCAGAAAGAGTTCAGGAGCAACCCTCATGTAGAGATCCATATCCAGGGCATTGTGATGGGTCTTAAAGGGTTTGGCCGTCGCCCCTCCTGGAATGGGATGGAGCATCGGGGTCTCCACCTCTACAAACCCTCTATGAGTGAAGAAGTCCCGGATCCTCTGAATGGCACGAATCCGCGTGAGGAAAACCTCCCTTACCCTCGGATTAGCAATCAGATCCAGATAGCGCTGACGATAGCGGGCTTCGATATCGGTCAACCCGTGCCATTTCTCAGGCAGGGGTCGAAGAGATTTGACCAGGAGTCTGAGAGCCTCCACCAAAAGCGTAAGTTCGCCTGTCTTGGTTCGGAAGACTTTTCCTTCCAGTCCGATGAAGTCTCCGATGTCGAAGGTCTTGAAGTGTTTGAAGGCCTGATCTCCCACGGTACTTTTCTGGATGTAAGCCTGGATCCTTCCCTTTCCATCCTGAATCTGGATAAAGCTGGCTTTGCCGAAATCCCGGATCGCCATGATCCTCCCTGCGAGAGAGAAATGTTCGTCGACGCACTTCAGTTCCTCCTCCGACTTGGAACCATGAGCCTCAAGAATCTCTGAAGTGGTATACGTCACCTTGAAATCGTTGGGGAAAGGATCAATCCCTTCCTTCCGCAAGGCCTCCAGCTTTCGGATCCTTTGCTGGATCAACTCATTTGCGTCATCCATTTCCCCTTACCTCTGGATCAAATTTCTCGAATGATACCGAATAAGACATATAGAATATGGCCGGTATTCGGGGCATTCGTTATCATTCGTTCCATTCGTGTTTGCCTCTTTCGAACATTATTTCCTATGTGAGATTCATAAGTTATCTCGTCAAAGTCTAAGACGCTCTAAATTAACCCATTTCCCCATAATCGTCAAGGAAAAATGGCTCCCGAGACCCATTTCAGATTTCATATTGTGGTGATTAGGGTGAACGTCCAAAGAAAGATATCATTGCGAGGAATGCCTGCCTACCGGTAGGCAGGCAGTGACGAAGCAATCTTAGGGGTCGCTTCGCTCCGCTCGTAATGACAGTCTGTAGCATGTCTGCTTATGCAGGGCGTTCCCTATAGATTGGATAGGATTCTAATTTATTTAGAGCCGGGTTCAGTTGCAAGACAGGTTGGCGAAGTTACCAATCTGCAATTGGAATCTTGAATCGTGTAATCTAATCAGACAGGATTCTCTCGATCTCACCGATGAGGTCGTATGGGAGGGCCCTGACGATTTTGGCTTCGACCCAATCTCCGGGCTTGGCTTTTCCTCTTAAAAAGACACAGCCATCGATCTCAGGGGCCTGGGTTTTGAGTCTTCCTCGTAAGAGTCTTCGTCGCTGATCTTGTCCTTCCACCAAGACTTCCATTTTTCTACCCACCAGACCCCGATGTTTTTGCCATGAAATCTTTTTCTGGAGATTCATCAGTAATCCCAGCCGTTCCTCTTTCACAGGCTCCGGCACTGAACCGGCAAGCCGGGAAGCAGGGGTTCCTTCTTCAGCCGAATATTTGAACGCGCCCAAGTGGTCAAACCGGACCTTTTCAACAAAATCCAAGAGGACTCTGAAATGTCTCTCCTTTTCGCCTGGAAAGCCTACGATGAGGGAGGTCCGGAGACTGACCCAGGGGAGAGCAGCCGTTATCCTTTCCAAAAGGCTGTAAATTTGATGGCTTCTGGTTTTTCGGCCCATGCGTTTGAGGATCTCGTCATCGATATGCTGGATGGGGAGATCCAAATAAGGACAGATCTTCTCCTCTTTGGCCATGAGGTTGAGAAGGCTTTCGGTAAAATATTCTGGTTTGGGATAGCTGTAGAGCATTCGGATCCAATGGATCCCATCCACTCGGACCA
>CAYMTD010000534.1:0-2090 GCA_964393245.1 uncultured Syntrophaceae bacterium | reverse complement strand
TATTAGAAGCCCTTGCTCAGGAAGCTTCGGATGTCCACATCAAGGTGGGAACCCCACCCATCTTCAGGGTGAACGGTGCGCTGAGGCCCTGGAATAAGATGAAACCGTTCGATTCCAATGACGTGTCCAAGATGGCCTTTGGGCTCATGAACGACTGGCAGAAGGAACGATTCATCAAGAACCGGGAGGTCGATATGGGGTATGAGGTTTATGGCCTCGGCCGGTTTCGCGTCAATGTCTTTCAGCAACGAGGAAAGATTCGGATTGCTCTTCGGATCGTACCCTATCAAATCAAGGGTCTGAAGGAACTGCATCTGCCCAAGGTGATCGAAAATATCTCCTTGGAGCATCGAGGTCTCATCCTGGTAACGGGAACGACCGGAAGCGGGAAGTCAACCACCTTGGCGTCGATGATCGATATCGTCAATAACAACCGGAATTGCCATATCATCACCATCGAAGACCCCATTGAATTCATCCACGAAGACAAGAAGTCAATCGTGGATCAGCGTGAGATCGGCTCGGATACGAACACCTTTTCCAGTGCCCTCCGAGTGGCCCTCCGTCAGGATCCGGATGTGATCCTGGTGGGTGAGATGAGGGACTTCGAAACAATTGAAACCGCTCTGACCGCTGCTGAAACCGGGCATCTCGTCATGTCCACCCTCCATACGTTGAATGCCACCGAGACGATCAACCGAATCATCTCGGTCTTTCCCCCCTACCATCAGAAGCAGGTCCGTCTCCAACTGGCGGGGGTGCTCAAAGGGGTTATCTCGCAACGTCTGGTGCCGAAGGCAGACGGCATCGGGCGGGTGCCAGCTGTGGAGGTTCTGGTTTCAACGGCCAGAGTGAAGGAGTGCATCATTGAGAAAGATAAGACCCATGAAATCAATGATGCGATTTCGAAAGGATATACCAGCTACGGGATGCAGTCCTTCGACCAGTCCCTTATGTTTCTGATGCAGGAAAATTTGATCACCTACGAAGAGGCCCTCAAGCATTGCACCAATCCGGATGACTTCGCTTTAAGAGTGAAGGGAATTCTTGCAACCAGCGATGTCACCTGGGAGGATTTTGAACATCTCGAGAAGCAGAAAGAGGAAGCAAAAGTGGAAGAGAAGAAAGCGAAATTCGCGAAACCGGCAGAGCCGAGAATGCGTGAGGGAGGAGGAACGGGTTTGAAGCGATGACCTCTGCTGACGTTCGGAAGGCCTTTCTTAAGTATTTTGAGGAAAGGGACCATCGGGTTGTTCGGAGTTCTTCCTTGGTCCCGAAGAACGATCCCTCCTTGCTCTTCACCAATGCGGGGATGGTTCAGTTCAAAGGAGTCTTTCTGGCCGAAGAGGTTCGAGACTATCAACGAGCGGTCACTTCACAGAAATGTGTCCGTGCAGGGGGAAAACACAACGACCTGGAGATCGTAGGAAAGACAGCCCGGCACCACACATTTTTTGAGATGCTGGGGAACTTTTCCTTTGGAGACTATTTCAAGAAAGAAGCCATCGAGATGGCCTGGGAGCTTCTCATCCGAGGGTGGGGGCTTCCCGCCGAGAAGATGTGGATCACCATCTACCTCGAAGACGACGAGGGCTTTGAGCTTTGGAGAAAGGTTGGCATTCCAGCCGAGCGGATTGTTCGGATGGGGGAAAAGGATAATTTCTGGGCCATGGGAGAGACCGGGCCTTGTGGTCCCTGCTCCGAATTGGTCATAGACCAGGGAGAAGCAGTGGGTTGCGGTCGGGCTGATTGCCGCGTTGGATGTGATTGCGATCGATATTTAGAACTCTGGAACCTTGTCTTTATGCAGTTCAACCGGGATGCAGAAGGGAAGATGCATCCTCTCGCCAAACCCTGTATTGATACGGGGATGGGTTTGGAACGGATCTCAGCCATTCTCCAGGGTGTCCACAGTAACTACGAGACCGATCTCTTTAAGCCCATCTTTCGAGAAGTAGAATCCATCAGCCGCGTCCCCTATGGAAAGGATCCCCATTCGGATATCTCCCTTCGGGTCATCGCAGATCACAGCCGTGCGGCGACCTTTCTGATCAATGATGGCGTCCTTCCCTCTAATGAGGGGAGGGGAT
>CAYMTD010000533.1:0-2095 GCA_964393245.1 uncultured Syntrophaceae bacterium | reverse complement strand
TGAAGTCGACATGTATTCGGAACCCCTCGCCTTCAAGGCGAGGGTAGTTCAGTTCGGAGTTCGGAGAATTTGGTTTTTAACTCCGAACTCATCCCTCTGAACTCCGAACTTAATGGAGGGGGTGGTGATGGTGATATGGATCATGGATCACTGCGGAAGAGAACAAAGTAGCTGATGGCTAAGCGCCAATAGCTGATAGCCAAAGATCAAACAGGAACGAAAGTAAAAATCCTGGCCCATAGGGCCATAAGCTATATGCTATAAGCTAACATAGGGAGGGTAACGATGGCGAAGACCATTGAAGAGATAAATGAAAAGATTAAGAAAGGGAAGGCAGTTGTCTTGACGGCAGAAGAGATCATCGAGTACGCCGCTGACAAAGGGGCAAAGAAAGCAGCTCAGGAAGTCGATGTGGTGACCACAGGGACCTTCGGCCCGATGTGTTCGTCCGGAGCCTATTTTAACGTGGGCCATACGAAGCCCCGCATCAAGCTTGGAGGGGGAAAAATCTACCTCAATGATGTCCCTGTCTATGCAGGCCTGGCGGCCGTTGATTTCTTTTTGGGAGCGACGGCCATGCCGGATGACGATCCGAGAAACAAGATCTTTCCCGGGAAATTTTCCTATGGTGGAGCCTATGTCATGGAGGAGCTGGTTGCCGGGAAAGACGTAAGGCTGACCGCCACTGCTTACGGAACCGATTGCTATCCACGAAAGAGCTTGGAAACCTACATCTCCTTGAAAGATATGAACGAGGCCGTCCTTTTCAACATAAGAAACGGCTATCAGAATTACAATGTCGCGGTCAACCTATCGGATAGGGTGATTTACACCTACATGGGCGTCCTGCAGCCGAACCTGGGCAATGCCAACTACTGTAGTGCAGGCCAATTAAGCCCTCTCATGAATGACCCTTTGTACAAGACGATTGGAGCGGGAACGCGAATCTTCTTAGGTGGGGGGGTCGGGTACGTGGTGGGACATGGAACCCAGCACAATCCCAATGTCCCGAGGACGGATAAGGGAGTCCCTAAAATGGCGGCTGGAACACTTGCAGTGACGGGGGATTTGAAGATGATGAACCCTAAATGGCTCAGGGGAACTTCCTTCACCGGCTACGGAGTGACGCTTACCGTTGGGATTGGGGTCCCCATTCCCATTTTGGATGAGGAGATTCTTAGGTACACCATGGTGCGGGATGAAGAGATCTGGGCGCAGGTTGTGGATTATAGTGAGGCTTATCCTCAATGTATCCCCGGGAACTTGGGAGAGGTCAATTACAAGCAATTGAAGAGCGGAAAGATTACCGTGCGGGGAAAAGAGGTCCCCACGTCCGGCCTCTCCAGTTATCTGAGGGCAAGAGAGATTGCCCGGACTCTGAAAGAGTGGATTGAGACAGGGAAATTTATTTTGACCAGGCCTGTTGAGTCCATTCCCTCGGTGGATTCAGGGATTGTTTTCAAACCCTTAAGAGAAAGACCCATCAAAAAGAAATAAGATTACAGATTGCAGCTGGCAGATTTGAAAAATCCGAAATCTGCGATTTTAAAAAAGGAGGTTTTTATGCAGAAAAAGAGACTTGTGCTCAATTATCCTCCTCATATTGTCGAACAGCCGGTGATCTCGAAGTTGGTAAAGGACTACGACCTGACCGTGAATATTTTGAGAGCCCGGATCACACCCAAGGAGGAGGGGAGGCTCGTTTTGGAAATGACTGGGAAAAGACAGGCTCTGGAGGCAGGGATTAATTACGTCAAAGAGTTGGGAGTTGAAATCCAGCCCCTTGCCCAGGATGTCAAGTGGCACGAGGATCGGTGCACCCATTGCACGGCCTGCATCTCGATCTGTCCGCCAAGAGCCCTGGATGTCAACCGGAAAACCATGGAGGTCTCTTTCCACCGGGACAAGTGCATTGCCTGTGAACTTTGTATTCCGGTTTGTCCTTATCAAGCGATGGAAATCTTGTTTTAACAGAAGGATTCGAGGGGGCAAGGGTTCAAGGGGTCAAGCTCGAAATACCAAGGGCAAAGCGTGAAGAAGAGGGTGGTCGTTGCTATGAGCGGTGGTGTTGATTCAAGCACCACCGCCTGGCTTC
>CAYMTD010000532.1:0-2095 GCA_964393245.1 uncultured Syntrophaceae bacterium | reverse complement strand
GCCTCGATCGAACCCGGAAAGTTGTAATGCATAATCAGGCGGATGTCAGAACGGTCAATGCCCATGCCGAAGGCATTGGTGGCTGCGACGATGTCCGCCCGACCCTCGAGAAAGGCTTCCTGGATACGGTTTCTCTCTTCATCCTCGAGTCCTGCATGATACCCGAGAGCCTCGATTCCTTCTCTGTTGAGACCTCGGACAATGGATTCGACTCCCTTTCGGGTTCCAGCGTAGACAATGGCCCCGCCTCGAAGTCGTTCCAGGCGGCTGGCAAGATGAGAGAATTTTTCTTTCGAACGCCTGACCGAAATGACCTCAAAGAAGAGGTTCTTTCTGTCAAAGCCCGTAATGAACAATTTCGGAGCCCGGAGTTTAAGCTGGGAAACGATATCCTCCCTCACCCGATCCGTTGCCGTGGCAGTGAGCGCGATGGTCTGAGGTCTCCCAAGCCAATCCAGGGCCTGCCCGATCTTGAGATAATCGGGGCGGAAATCATGTCCCCAGACGGAGATACAGTGAGCCTCATCCACGGCCACAAGAGAGATAGGGTTTTTCTTAAGGGCCTTCAGGAAGGCCGGACTCCGGAGACGCTCCGGTGAGGCATAGACGAGCTTATAAGATCCCTCCGCAATCTTTCGCAAAGCCTCCTCCTGTTCTCCGATCCCCATGAGACTGTTTATGGAGATGGCGGGGACGTCGAAGACACTCAAGGAATCGACCTGATCCTTCATCAATGCAATCAGCGGAGAGATGACCAGAGTCGTTCCCGGAAGGATGAGGGCCGGAAGCTGATAGCAGAGGGACTTTCCGCCTCCGGTTGGCATCACCACGAGGGTCTCCTCTCCCGAGAAGATGGCCTCGAGGATCGCCTCCTGGCCGGTCCGGAACTCACGGAATCCGAAGACCTTCTTCATGAGTTCCTGAGCCTGAGAAAGGAGTTGATCGGTCTGAGAGAGGATGTTCTGCAATTTATGAATCCCAAATTCAAGGCTGAAGCCTTGAGTTACGATATTCTTTAGGATAATGTAACTCAACCCTTCAGGGTTGACATAAGAGAAGCTTCGTTGGGAATCGATGCCAATGACCATTCATATCATCAATGATCTCTCCGGCTGGCCTCAAAGATCTGGTTAGCTTTCTAAGGTGGACCAGGCGAAGCGGTCTTCAATCTTTTCTGAATCCTCCTGATCGTTCCGTGGAGCGATTCCTGAGCCGGATGTTTCAACAGAGTCTCTTCAAGGAGGGTGAGGTAGGCACCCATGTCTTCCCGTGCCTCATAACTCTTCTCCAGGGTCTTTCGGACGACGATATCTGAAGGATCCTTTTGAAAAGCCACTTTGAGGCAATCAATGGCCTGTTCATACTCTTTCTGGCGGTAGTGGCAGAACCCCTGTTGTTTTAGGAAATAAGGATTCTGGGGTTCCAGATTTGAAGCCTTCTCATATTCAACCGCAGCCTCCTTGACCATACCAGCTCCCTTAAGCCTCTGGGCCAGGAGCCCGTGAAGCTGGGCATCGCCTTTCTTAGACTCCATGCCGATGACCGCTTGGAGCTCTTTAACGACCTGGGTTGCGGGTCGTTTGCGGCTTCGCAAGCGAAGGATCTCCTTTTGAACAAAGGCGTCATCCGGTGAGATCTCGTTGATCTTTTCAAGTGTTTCGAGGGCCTGATCAAATCTCTTCATCCGGTTAAGGATGAAAGCCTTCTCTCTCAAGAAAGGAAGGCTTTTAGGCTTCACCACAAGAACCTTCTCGAGTTCCTGAAGAGCATCGTCAAAAAGTTTCATCTCTTTGAAAGCCCGGGCGGTCTTGAGAATCAGATAAGGTTTGGGATCTCGAGCAAAGGCCTGCCGGTAACAATCGAGAGCCTTCTTGGGAGAGCGTTTCTTCACAAAAAGGTCCCCCAGTACGGACAGGGCTTCCGGATGCTGGGGATCATGGGCCAGGACTTCGTCGATTAGGATTCTCGCCTCGATGAACCGTCCCTGCCGGAGGTAAAGATCCGCGAGGCTGGCTTTGAGGAAGGATTGTTCCGGATTTTTTTGGAGTTCCTGCCGGATTTCCTCTTCAGCCTCGGAATATCTACGACTCTCTTT
>CAYMTD010000531.1:0-2096 GCA_964393245.1 uncultured Syntrophaceae bacterium | reverse complement strand
CTCGATGAGTCCAAGGCTATGGGTATAGTGGGTCTTCCCATCACAGATGGCACGATAACTTGCTTCATTGATGCACTCGGGAGTGTCAAAATCTGGTTCCCCCACTTCCAGGTGAATCACCGTCTCCCCTATTCTTTCGAGCTCCTGTGCCTTCTCAAGAACATCCATGACAATGAATGGAGGAATCTCCTGAGCCTTTTTCGAAACCATCCCTAACTCCTATACACGATGGATTATGAACCATGGACTATGAACAATGAACAATGGACCATATAGGCCATTGACCTGATAATAGGTTACTCGCTTTTTTGAACCACAATACGATTGCCTTTCTTAATATTCAAAACGTTTTGCGCGTTGCCCTCTCGAACCGAAATTTCCAGAAAACCTCCGCTCCCAATGAGCGTAATGGGTTCGTCCTTATCTCCTTCCCAGTATCCTTTCTTAAGTCCCCTTATGATTCTTTTTCCAACTCTGATAACGAAGGGCCGACCCTGCGCAAATTGAAGCAGGCTCTTACGGTTGATGTTCGTTACGAGATTTCCAAAGCCATCGACGTGAACAATCTCTCCAACTAATTTTCCCTGTTTCAGGGGTGGATCTGGGAAAAAAATTTTGCGCCATGATTTGATTGAAGGACCAAAAGATTGTGGCTTTACTCCCAGCGAGAGATGGGCTGCCACCGGGGCGAAGATGTCCCTCCCGTGAAAGGTTGAGCTGATTTTTGGCAGAAAGAATTTTTGATTGGTCAGGACGACGACCTGCTTCAGGATTTCTGCCCTCAAAGCAAACGTAAAAAGACCATTGTCCGGTCCCACAAAAAAGTAATTCTTCGTGACAAAAAGTGCCGGTCTCCTTGGCCCCCCCACCCCTGGGTCAACCACCGCGAGATGAATGGTTCCTTTCGGAAAACTTGCATAGGCTTGAGCAAGGGTGAAGGCCCCTTCTCTGATATCATGGGGATTTACCTGGTGGGTGATATCGATCAGATGACAATGGGGATTGATGCTCAGCATCACCCCTTTCATCGATGCTACATACGGATCTTTTAATCCAAAATCGGTGAGCAGAGTGATGATAGGCCATTTTCGATTCGCCATCTTCTATTTTCGGTTTACGATTTGGAATTGGTTTTGCTTTTTTCGCTTACTGTCTACTGGTTACTGGCTTCTTTAGATGTTTTTCAAAGGGCTTCCTTGCAATCCCCTTCTCTGTGATGATGCCGTGAATCAAAGAATGAGGGGTCACATCAAAGGCGGGATTGTAGGCATCGATTCCTTTGGGAGTTATTCTCTTCCCTCTCAGGTGGGTCACTTCTTGTGCCGCCCTCTCTTCAATGGGAATTTTTTTCCCCGAGCGCAAAGATAAATCCAAGGTGGAAGTTGGGGCGGCTACATAAAAAGGAACACGATGGTACTTCGCAAGAATGGCAAGCCCGTAGGTCCCGATTTTGTTCGCCGTATCCCCATTGCGAGCAATGCGATCGGCCCCAACAATGACCAGGTTGACCTTTCCATTCTTCATCAGCCATCCAGCCATATTGTCAGTCAGAACCGTAGCAGGAATCCCTTCCTGGGTCAGTTCCCACGCAGTCAATCTTGACCCTTGAAGCAGAGGTCTTGTTTCGTCAACAAAGACATGAAAGCGTTTTCCTTCTTTCCAAGCGGCTCGAATGACTCCCAAGGCTGTCCCGAATCCGGAGGTGGCCAATCCCCCTGCGTTGCAATGCGTTAGCACGCCATCTCCGTCTTTAATGATTTTTTTTCCATTCTCTCCAATCCTTCGATTGATCTCCAGGTCTTCTTCATAAATTTGTAACGCCTCTTTCTCGAGCTTCACCTTGACATCTTCGATGCTGACAGTCTTTGTTTGATCCAACCATCTCTCCATGCGATTAACGGCCCAGAAGAGGTTGACCGCCGTGGGACGGGTTTGCCTCATCTGTTGGCAAACCTTCTTCAAACCCTTGAGAAAAGCTTCGAGATTGCGGGTTCTAAGCTTTTTAGCCGCGAGTGCGACTCCCATGGCAGCCGCTACCCCGATCGCGGGAGCACCCCGAATGGCCATGCCCTGAATCGCTTTGGCCACGATAGAAG
>CAYMTD010000530.1:0-2101 GCA_964393245.1 uncultured Syntrophaceae bacterium | reverse complement strand
CTGGATTCAGCTCTGAGATCTGGGGAGACGTCAACCAGTTCATGCAGGCTTTCCGAAGGCCTGGTTATTCATCCGTTATTTTTAGACTGAGGGATCCCTCCGAATTCCAGATTGTGAAATCGCGGGTTGAGAGTGATCCCCGCCTGACTCTGGAGGCGAAACGGGAAACAAAGTATTATGAAGAACAATCTCAGATGATGGCGAAGTTTCTTCGAATTCTGGGAATGTCACTGACGATCATTTTTTCTTTAGGAGCGATTATCGGAGCCATGATTACAATGTACTCCGCCGTGGCAAACCGGATCGCCGAAATCGGGACACTTCGCGCCTTAGGTTTTAGAAGAAGGGATATTCTGATCGCCTTTCTTTTGGAATCACTTCTGCTCGGTTTCTTGGGGGGATTGTCGGGACTCCTCTTTGCATCCTTGATGCAATTCATCACCATCTCCACGGTGAACTTTCAGACTTTTTCAGAGCTTGCTTTTCGTTTCACCCTATCCTTTGAAATCGCATACAGAGGGATGATCTTTTCGCTGATCATGGGTTTCGCCGGCGGGTTGCTTCCAGCGCTCAGGGCATCGCGCATGGTGATCGTGGATGCCCTGCGGGCAAGCTAATTTTCATTGGAAGGAGATGCTAAATGTCTGAGGTGAAGTTAAATCCCCAATATGTTGAAGCCGTGGCAAAGGTCGTTAACCAGAGCCCCTATTTTTCGCTCCTCTCTATGGTAATTAAGGATCTTCAATGGGGGGTCTCCCTTTTAGAAATTCAACTGGCAGAGAGACATCTTCAGCCCTTCGGATTCGTCCATGGTGGAGTGATTGCATCTCTTATGGATGCAGCGACTTTCTGGGCTGTTTTCCCTCAGGTCGAGAAAGGATTGGGACTCACCACGGTGGAGATCAAGGTCAACTTTCTTGCCCCGACACAGAAGGGAAAGCTTATCGCTAAAGGAAGATGTATCCGGCTGGGCAAAACCCTGGCTCTGGGAGATGCAGAGATCAGGAACGACGAGGGAGGTCTGGTGGCCCACGGAACAGCCACGATGATGGTGGTGCCTGATCTCAAGATTCCAGGACATGAAGACTTGCCGCCGAGTCGATGAAGAAGGATAACATGTAAGGAGGATAAGTCGCATGGAACTTCAGGCATTGGAGAAATTGGTCAGGGGGAGGCGATCGGTTCGAAAATGGAAAACAGAGGATGTCCCGGAGGAACTCATCCGGAAGGCCATTGAGCTCGGCATCTGGGCTCCGAATGGTGGAAATTATCAGGGATGGCACTTCATTGCTGTCAAGAACAGAGAAACGATTGAGAAGATGGCCGATGCCGTGCAATCCATCTCCGATCGGATTGGGGGTTGGCCGGAGGCCAATGAGTGGCGAGAGGATGTGGATCGGTATCGAAAGAATGCTTCCTTTTTCAGAAACGCTCCGGTTGTGATCGTGGTTTTTACGCAGGAGTATCAGAGCGTCATGGATAAGGTGCTGTTGAGCCGTGCTTCCTTTGATGTAGAGGCGAAAGAGGTTTTGACATTCCGGCGATCGGCACCGACAGCGATCCAGAGCACAGCGGCTGCAGTGACGACGATGCTGCTTGCCTTTCATCAGATGGGCTTAGGGGCGGTCTGGCTCGGGGCACCGCTTATGGCCAAAAAGAAGATTGAAACGATATTAGGCGTGCCGCCAAGTCTTTCTCTCATCTGCCTGGTCGCTGTGGGTTATGCTGATGAGTCCCCCCAGAAGGATAGAAAGCCAGTGGAAGAGGTGATCAGATTCGTTTACTAGACGAAAAACATTCTCCTTGAGAATATGGAGATTTATGTTTGCCAAGAAGTTTGATATAAAGAGTGCATAGGAAAAATTGTGAAAAAAAGGATTACAAAATCTGAGGCGAGAGCATTTAGAAAGCGGTGGAAAATCTTGAACGATGCCGAGCGCGAGGAATTGTATATCACTCCAATCGACAACAAACTAGAACAATTGGCTAAACTGATAGCCTCTGCAAAGCAAATGGGGTGGATCAAGCCACTGGCAGAGGAGGAAAAGGAAGTCCGCATACGTTGGAATAAGTTACGCAACAGCTATCATGTCTAAAAGAG
>CAYMTD010000529.1:0-2111 GCA_964393245.1 uncultured Syntrophaceae bacterium | reverse complement strand
GGGTAGTTCACATCAACCGGGTGGCCAAAGTGGTGAAAGGAGGTAGGCGGTTTAGTTTCAGCGCCTTGGTTGTCGTTGGAGATGGGAATGGTTTTGTCGGAAGTGGAATGGGAAAGGCCAACGAAGTTCCTGAAGCCATTCGGAAAGGAATCGAACATGCCAAGCGGAACTTGGTTAAAGTTCCCATCATCAATAGGACGATTCCTTATGAAGTGATGGGAAGATACGGAGCCGCAAAGGTCATGCTCAAACCCGCCTCCGAGGGAACAGGGGTCATCGCAGGTGCAGTGGTGAGAGCCATCGCTGAATCAGCCGGAATTCAAAATATCCTGACCAAGTCTCTCGGGTCGAATAATCCCTATAATCTGACGAAGGCAACCTT
Organism: uncultured Syntrophaceae bacterium; assembly: GCA_964393245.1. Lineage (GTDB taxonomy): Bacteria > Desulfobacterota > BSN033 > BSN033 > UBA1163 > CAYMJV01. Next base: position 1,729 of record CAYMTD010000529.1, on the reverse strand, counting down.
CCAGGCCATTAACCAGTTGAAGGCCCCGGAGGAAGTTCTGGGAAAAAGGCATGAAAAGGCAGAAAACGAAAAAGGCCAATGAGCAGAAGACGATTACAGTCCGATGGAAGAGGAGCGCGATCGGGCGGCCTGACAATCAGCGTCAGACCATCCAAGGTCTGGGATTTAAAAGGCTAAACCAGACCCTTATCTTGCCGGATCGTCCCGAGATTCGGGGAATGATCAATCGTGTGATTCATCTGTTAGAAGTGATGAAATGAGGGAAAAGGGAAGACGGATGATACTTGGGGAACTGAAGCCGCCAATCGGAGCCAGAAGGGAAAAGAAAAGGGTAGGCCGGGGAATCGGATCCGGTCATGGAAAAACTGCTTGCCGTGGGTCGAAAGGACAGAGAGCGAGGTCTGGAGGCACCAAGCGGGCTGGTTTTGAGGGAGGGCAAATGCCCCTGCAACGACGCCTACCCAAACGGGGATTTCGCTCACCTTTTAAACAAGAGTTTTCGATCATCCACATCAAGGATCTGAACCGTTTTCCGAAAGATTCGGTTGTGGAACCAGGGCTCCTTTATCAATCGGGGCTCGTAAAGAAGAAAGAGTCCGTCAAGCTTCTTTCGGATGGAGAACTCCAACACCCATTGACGATCCGAGTCCATCGGGCGAGTCAGGCAGCGGTGAAGAAGGTGGAAGCTGCTTCGGGAAGGGTGGAGGTCATCGGCGCATGATTTCAGGTGCCACGAATATTTTTAAGATACCCGAGCTGAAGCGAAGGATTCTGATTACCTTCCTTTTTTTAGCGATCTACCGGGTGGGAGTCCATATCCCTACCCCGGGGATCAACGGCGATGCTTTGGCCTCTTTTTTCGCCCAGGCAAGGGGAACCCTCTTCAGCCTTATCGACATGTTCTCTGGGGGCGCGCTGGAACGGCTTTCCGTATTTGCTCTTGGAATCATGCCTTATATCAGCGCCTCGATCATCCTCCAACTCCTCACGGTGGTGATCCCCTACCTTGAGCGCCTGCAGAAGGAAGGGGAGATGGGGCGGAAAAAGATCGTTCAGTATACCCGTTACGGAACGGTCATCCTCAGTATGATTCAAGGGTTTGGCATTGCGATCGGTTTGGAAAACATGAGGGGAGCTGCCGGTGAAATGATTGTCATGATCCCGGGATGGTCCTTTCGAATCATGACGGTCATCACTCTGACTGCTGGCACAGCCTTCATCATGTGGCTGGGCGAACAGATCACCGAACGTGGGATTGGAAACGGGATTTCTCTGATCATCTTCGCCGGAATCGTTGCTCGAATGCCCAATGCCATTGCTCAGAGCTACGAGCTATTTTCAGTCGGTCAGATGAGCATCATCACGGTTCTTGTCCTGATCCTGATTATGGTCTTCGTGGTGGCTGTGATCATTTTCGTCGAGACAGGTCAGCGAAGGCTCCCTGTTCAATATGCTAAACGGATTGTGGGGAGGAGGGTCTATGGGGGTCAGAGCACTCATCTTCCTCTCAAGCTGAATACATCCGGAGTCATTCCCCCTATTTTTGCTTCCTCGATCTTGATGTTCCCATTGACGATTGCCAATTTCATGCCAAAGTCTTGGTTGGAAGAACATGCCTGGGTTCAATCTCTCCTTAACAGCCTGGGACCGGGTGCTTTGCTCTATAACCTTCTTTATGTCGGTTTCATCATCTTCTTCTGCTATTTCTACACGGCCGTAACGTTCAATC
>CAYMTD010000528.1:0-2113 GCA_964393245.1 uncultured Syntrophaceae bacterium | reverse complement strand
TTCATTTTTAAATAGCATGGATGCAATCCTATTTGCTCATGGATATTCGATTGGTATCCTTGTTATTCACTCTTCTCTGTTTTGCTCTACTCCTGCTGGTGAGGGATGAGAGAAATCCTGTCATGATGGATCGTATTTCGATGGAGAATCTCAAGGGCCACGTACGAAATATCCATTTTGATCGAAATCCTTATGATCGACATTCCGAATTGGAGCAGGCGGCCCGGTACATTCAAGCCGAACTTTCAAGGATTGGGTTGCAGGTCGAAGACGATCCATTCCAGTGGGAGGGAAAGACGCATAGGAATATTGTGGCGGTAAAGAGGGGAAAAACCTCGCCAGAGCGGGTGGTTATTCTTGGTGCCCATTATGACACCGTTCCAGGATCTCCAGGGGCTGACGATAATGCAAGTGCCATTGCTGTCCTGCTTGAGGTAGCGAGAAATATTCAGGAGATTTCTTTGGGGTCGACGTTGAAACTGATTGCCTTCGGTCTCGAGGAATATGGATTCGTGGGTAGCCTTCATTATGCCGAGAGGGCGAAAAGTGGGAGGGAAGAGATAGACGGGATGATCTCCTTAGAGATGGTGGGTTTCACTGGTCCGAGGCAGGATTATCCCCCCTATATGGATCCCAAGTATTATCCCGCCGTAGGGGATTTCATTGGGATTGTTGGAAATGAGAATTCAAAGGCATTGTTGGAAGTGGTGCGCCGAACTTTCAAAACTCAAATCCCTCAGCTTCCATCCGAATTTCTCGTTGTCTCCGGAAATGGGATGGGAATGGACGAAGTGAGGTTGAGCGACCACAGTCCTTTCTGGGATCAGGGCTTCCCAGCGCTACTCGTCACGGATACCGCTTTCTTGAGAAACCCGAATTATCACCTTCCTACGGATACGATGGAGACTCTTGATTTCGAGTTTATGAGAAAAGTGGCCGTGGGGATCTATTGTGCGGTAGTGGAATTAGCAAAATGAATAAGCTACAGGTTCAGGTTAAGGTTGAGGCTAAGGTTGAGCGGTTAGGGCTTAAGATGATTTTCCTGTCGGACACGAGGGGCGGGGTACGGTAATAATGAAGATTGGCGTCCTTTCAGATACCCATCTGAGGGAACCTCATTCCGAGTTTAAGAGGTGGATCGAGTTCCACTTTAGAGATGTGGAAAAGATATTCCACGTCGGCGACTTCGTCGACCTGAACGTGGCCGAATATCTTGCGAGTCAGAAGGAGTTGATTGCGGTCTGCGGCAATATGGATCCCCCGGACATCCGAAAGGCTTTCGCCCGAAAGAGGGTTATTGAAATCGGTCGATTCAAAATCGGTTTGGTCCATGGAGGAGGTCCTCCTTTTGGAATGGAGTCAAGAGTGAGAGATGAGTTCGACGACGTAGATGCAATCGTTTATGGCCATACGCACACCCCAGCTCATCATCAGGTCAAAAATATTTATTTCTTCAACCCGGGTTCTCCCACGCGGTCCTTCATTCACAGACCTACGCTTGGAATCTTATCTATCGGTGAAAAAATAGAAGGAAAGATCATACAGATTCAGTAAAGAACCGATGAACCATGAACGATCATCGTTACCCTTGAAGGTTCTCAAGGGGCTTCACGAGGTCTTCGAGAGGCTGTCCCTTACCGAATTCAATTAAGATTTTCTTCGTTTCCTCTCCCCCATTACCCGAGCTTCTTGAGGGCATTGAATACCGCCTCGTAGTCGGGCTCCTTCGAGATCTCCTGGACGAGCTGAATATACTGGATCACACCTTTACGATCTATCAGGAAGACGGCCCGAGCAAGCAGGCTCAGCTCTTTGATTAAAACCCCGTAGGCGTTTCCAAAAGAAGCCTCCCGATGATCCGATAAGGTTTGCACGTGATCCACCCCCGCTGCCGCACACCATCGCTTCTGTGCAAAAGGCAGATCCATACTGATGGTCAGGATGACGACGTCTTTTCCTAATCGTCCCGCCTGCTCGTTGAACTTCCTGGTCTCCATATCACAGACTGGGGTATCCAGAGAAGGGACAGAAGAAAGAACACATACCTTCCCTCGGAAAGATGATAGCTTAACCGCTTCGGGATTGTTGTCCAAAACAACACAGTCGGGCGCTA
>CAYMTD010000527.1:0-2116 GCA_964393245.1 uncultured Syntrophaceae bacterium | reverse complement strand
CCAGTTCCTGAACCGGCAGGGTGGCTTGTTTTGACGTTTGAAGTTCAAAGTTTGAGGTTTGAAGTTCGATCTCAGAACCCTGTTGTCACAGAGTTATTTTCTTTTTCTCTTCCTCCAGGAAGCGAAGATACTCTTCGACTACTTTACGAGCATCCAATCCAAGAGATTGGGCATACCCCTTCAAAAATCCTTTAAGATAGACCAAAGGAGGAAGTTTCTCGAGATCTTCTCCTTCTATGAATTCCAGGGTCTTCAGGTTGATTCTGGTCTCTTGAGCGATGGTTTCCAGGTCAATGCTCATTCTTTCCCGGATCTGTTTCAATGTCTTCCCTCGATAACTTCCCTCCCCCACAGGCACCGGGGCCTCTACGGAAGCAAGAGGGGGCTTTTTCTCACGGAGGGAAACCGAGGTTTCTGAAGGCTTCTCCAACCTCTGTTGGCCCAAGATTTGGTAGTGGGATTGATCATAGCTCTTCCGCAGCGCTTCATCCATCAGCACCCGATACGCCTCCTCGACGGCACCCTGTATCTCCTGAATCTCCTGTTCTGTGAAGAGGGAGTAAACTGCCAGGGAATCCGCATGAAAGGTCTCCCTGGCGTGTTCATAGGCCTTCTGAATCTCCTTAGAGGTCGCCCCGGGGCTTACCTCCAGGATCTCATAGTAAGTCTGTTCGCTAATTCCCTTCATCTCTGTTGGGTCAACCCTTCGACTCTCTGAGCTGATCCTCCGAAGACAAGAGGCCGGGATTTCCCTTCCGACAGGCTCGTGCCCCTGAGTCCAATCGAGAGGCTCAGGGTTGACCCTGAGCGCTGCCGAATGGGTCAAAACTGAAAAGACATCTGGCGGCGACTGGCCAACTTGGAGGCAATCTCGCTCACACATTGGGCTGCCCTGGAGTGAGCATTTTCCAAAACCAGAGGCCTCCGCCGTCGGACAGAGTAGCCTACATCCTGGTCATAGACGACATAACCCAGATAATGGAGCCGGATGCCGAAATATTTCTGACAGGCACTCCGAATTGAGAAGCCTATCTCAATGTCCTTCCTTGAGCGGACCTGGTTCAAAATGAGATTGGGCTGAAACGTCTCCACTTCTGTCTCAATCCTCTTGGCTTCCTCCTCATTGATCTGCCTCACAGCCTTGATGAGATCATACGGTTTTTGGATGGCAACCTCATTCTTTCGATCCATTGCACCATCGATCAGCGCCTTCACGGCATGGGAAGAAACAGACTTTCTGAGCCTTCGATAGAAGGCGCTCTTCAGGAATCGATAGGTATTTTCGATGGAAGTCGGTTCGGGCGTCACGACCAGGATCCCGCCGTCGGACATAAGGAAGAAGTCCAAAACGCTAACCGAATTCCCACCGCCAAGATCGACGAGAAGGTAATCCCCTTCCAGATGTTGAATGGAGCGCAATAACTTCCTCTTCTGGACGTTCTTTGAATCCACGGCATTGAGGAGGTCTTGCGCCCCCGTGAGGAGGAGCAGGTTTGGAACCTCTGTAGGGATGAGGACCTCGTGGAGATGTTTGACCCTCTTTTTTATGAAGTCGGATAGCGTTAGATCAGGAGGCGAAAGCCCCAAGAACGTATGGAGGTTAGCCCCTCCTAAGTCGGCGTCGACCAGAATGACCCGGGACCCCGATTTTGAAAGGCAGATCCCCATGTTGGCGGTGATAAAGCTCTTTCCGCTTCCACCTTTGCCCCCTCCGATGGTCCAGATCGTCTTCGAATCTTTACTTGGAGTGGATCCCATCTTTTTAAATAGAATGCATCATTCCCACACACCTTCAATCCTTGTGTGGCAATGGCGGCATGCTCCTTTTACGATATCATTTCGCATCACCCGAAATCCCACTCTCTCGATCACCGCCCGTCCACACTTCGGGCAGAAAGTGTCCTCGCCTTCCTCTCCGGGTATATTCCCACAATAGACATACCGAAGGCCTGCCTTCATCCCGATTTCCCTGGCCCGGTGAAGCACGGATGCCGGAGTCCTGGGAAGGTTTAACATCTTGTAGGTCGGATAAAAGGCGGAGATGTGCCAGGGAACCTCCGGACCCAATGAGAGAATGAATTGGGCGATCTCTTCAAATTCCTTGTCTGAGTCGTTC
>CAYMTD010000526.1:0-2121 GCA_964393245.1 uncultured Syntrophaceae bacterium | reverse complement strand
CCGCAACACCTGGACTCTTCTCGGTTCCTCACCAGCTCCACTAATTCCACGCCCGGGATGGCTTTCAGGATCTGGCGTGGAGCATCGTATACCCCGCTCGTTCGCCCCAGGTCACACGGGTCGTGATAGGTCACCTTTGCCGGGTTGCCTTTAAACCGAATTTTCCCTTCATCAATCAGCTTCTTGATAAATTGGGTGGCATGAAAAATCTCAATCTCTCCATGCCTCTGTTCATTCCAAGTGTGGTGACAGGAGGGGCAGGTAAAAACGACCGCTTTTGCGCCTTTCTGTTTAACCTTTTCCAGGTTATGCCGCATCAAGGCGCCAGCCTTTTGTTTCATCCCAGCCGCAATCATGGGGAAACCACAGCACCACTCGTCTCCTCCGAGAAGCGTAAAATCGACGCCGGCCTTGACCAGAATCTGCACAAACGACTGAGGAATCCTCTTGGTCATCGGGAAATAGGACGCAACGCATCCCACGAAATAGATCACCTCAGCCTTTTCCTTTTGAAACATCTGTTCTGGGACTCCGCCCAAGGCTTGTACCCACATCGCTCTATCTTCTGTGGGTTCACCGACAATGTTATGCACCCTATCGACGGTCTCCACTACCCGGTCCACGGCGGGCGGATACGCACCCTTGTCTACCATGAATTCCCTTGCTTCGATCCTCAAGTCCTTTAGGTCTATGAAGGCTGGGCATACGGTTTCGCACCTTCCACAGAGAGTGCAGAGATAGGATTGTTCAGAGCATTCCTTGAGCAACCCCTGGGTCTTCCCGGGCACTAAATAGAAACCTGGCAAACCGTATGCCCTTCTGATAAGAGATTGGAGGTTCTTGAAAAATCCTCCCATCGTAATTTCCAATTGCTTGGTTTGTGTGAAGACCGGACAAACATCCACGCAGCTACCACATTTCACACAGGAATCCAGGGCGATAAGGTCCTTAATCGAGAGGGAGAGAGAACCCTTCCTGGTTCCGGGCCCAAATGCCTCTTTGGGCATTAAGTTGATCAACATGACCACTGGGATGGTGATGATGTGCCACAGTTTCTTATTGAAGGGGATTGCAGCCACCAGAGCAGCCAGAAACAATCCAGAAAGAGACCAGAGTGGATAGTTGAGTGAAGACCACGGGAGGCCCAGAGGGGCAACGACCTTGCTCAGGCCAAAAGACACGAACCAATATTGGGCCACAGCGGCCTGGAGGGAATAGGTTAAAATGCTGGTCGCCTCACAGAAAAACCGCAGGATGAACCACCCTCCTAATAGATTCACAGCAAGGATATCTCCGATGGAGCTCTTAAACTTTGATGTCTTTGCCACGAATCTCCGGTAGATGGCAATGAACTCTCCCGTTAGAATCATGGCCCCGAAAAGGTCGAAGGAGACGGCAAAAAGGGCATCAGAAATTCCAAGTGAGACGGTAGACCCATCGCGAAAATAATAATAGTCACAAAAGGGTGCATAGAAAAATCGGATGAGATGGGGCATCTTCTCAAATTGGGCCATCATCTCCACTTTCAGATGGCCGGCGATCAGGATCCCGGGATACCCGATCATGATCAAAACCTTCATCAACCATCTCAATTTATCCTGCCCGAAAAGCCTTCTCTGCAGGATGCCATCCAGAAATAGGCTCCTGACAAACTGCAGAATCTTTCGGGTGAATAGGGTAGATAGGACTCCTCTCCCCAGTGCCCGGAAGTCCCATTGCCCTCTTCCGTAGAGAAAAAGTCGCCAGGCGAGGCCCGTAAAAAAGACGGCTGTCCCCACCATGAAGAAGATTACAAAAAGGGGATGATTGGTCACAGGATAGGTTCTCCTTTAGAAGGCCGATTTGAAATTATAACAACCAAAAGGTAGGTAAGCATATTTACCATAAAAAAAAGATTTTTTGTCTGTCTTTCTTCGTCAATACCTTTTTTAATCATTTTAACACTGATGTCAAATGATCTCCATGAAAACTCCACAAAGAGGCAGATTGTGAGCTCATTCCTCTTGTTCATTCTGGGATTCCGTGTTATTTTTATTAGCAAGGGCCCGCGCAGATGAAGCTATCCGTTCTTCAGGCCATCTTTGCCTCCATGGAGCAAGGGATTGTCTTCATTGATGACCA
>CAYMTD010000525.1:0-2122 GCA_964393245.1 uncultured Syntrophaceae bacterium | reverse complement strand
AAAGGAGACCAATTTCAGCGGAAGACTGTGGACTTCCAGCCGACAAAGTCCTTCCAACCATCTCGCTCATCTCATCTTCTCTCTCCAATTTCCACACCCTCGGAGGGATGCACTCGCACAAAGCAAAGAGACGATTCATCTGAAAGGAGCTCTTAATGGCCGTCACGAATGAGGCTCAACTGAAGGTGGATAATATCCATATGGCTTTTGGGGGTGTCCAGGCTTTGATGGGTGTTAGTTTTGATGTAAAGAAGGGAGAGATCTTTTCTATCATCGGTCCCAATGGCGCTGGGAAAACAGTTCTCCTGAATTGTATCAACGGCCTCTACCACCCTCAGAAAGGTCAAGTGTTCTTCGATGGGAAAGAGATCACCCGGTTGAAACCTTACCAAAGGGCGAAGATGGGCATCTCACGAACCTTCCAGAAGATTGAACTCTTCAAAGGAACAACCGTCCTCGACAACATCCGGTTGGGACGTCATATCCATCTTAAGACAGGGCTGATCAGCGGGTCCATCTACTTTGGGAAGACCGCCAGAGAAGAGATTGAACACCGGGATTTCATTGAAAGAGAAATCATTGATCTTCTTGAGATAGAACATATTCGGGATAAGATCGTCGGCATGCTTCCCTACGGACTTCAGAAGCGAGTCGAATTGGCAAGGGCTTTGGCGCTCAACCCTAAGATCATCTTACTGGACGAGCCTCTGGCCGGTCTGAATTTGGAGGAAGTGGAGGATATGGCACGATTCATTTTGGATATCAACGAAGAGCAGCGGTGGCAGACCACCTGTGTTCTCGTTGAACACGATATGGGGGTCGTGATGGACATCTCCCATCGTGTCATGGCCCTCAACTTTGGCGAGAAGATAGCCGAGGGTACTCCTCCAGAAGTTCAGAGTAATCCCCAAGTGATTAAAGCCTATCTCGGTGAGGCGGAGGATCTCTATGTCACACGTCGGTAGCTGGAAGGAAATCGAGATTACGAAAGATTTGACCATCCCCAAGCTATGGTTGCAAGCTACCAAGAAATATTGGGACAAGAAAGTGGCTATGCGGGAGAAGGAATTTGGAATCTGGATCCCCATCACCTGGAAGCAATATTATGAAAATGTGAAACGGATTGCCCTGGGAATGATTTCTCTGGGATTGGAAAGAGAGGATAAAGTCGCCATGATCGGAGATAACCGCCCCGAGGCCCTCTGGGCAGAGATGGCGGCTATGTGTGTGGGAGGAGTGGGCGTATGGTTATTCCAGGACTCTCTCATCGACGAGGTGCAATATATCATTGACCACGCCGATGCCAAATTGATGGTGGGTGAAGGTCAGGAAGAAGTCGACAAATGTCTCCTGATTAAAGATAAATGCCCAAAGCTGAAGAAAATGATCTGGGATGACCCAAAGGGGATGAGGGACTATGACGATCCCATTCTTATCAGCATCAAAGAAGTGATGAGGATCGGAGAAGAAGTCGACAGGAAAGAATCTGGTCTTTTCGAGGATATGATCTCAAAGGGCAAGGCAGATGATATCTGTCTCCTGTTCTACACCTCCGGAACCACCGCCCTTCCAAAAGGAGCGCTTCTCTCCCATTACAACATGCTTACCATGGGTCGAAATTTGATGCGGGTGGACCCCTATTTCGAGACGGATGACTTTGTCTCCTACTTGCCTTTTGCCTGGATCGGAGAACAGATGATGTCGATCTCCTGCGGCATTCAGGCTGGATTTACCGTCAACTTCCCAGAGGAGCCTGAGACGGCTCAGGAGAATATTCGTGAAATCGGCCCCCATGTCATGTTTGCGCCCCCCCGAATCTATGAGCAGATGGTCCGAAATGTTCAGGTCAAGTATTTAGATGCTACGTGGTCGAAGCGGAAAGCTTATGAATGGGCAATGAAGATCGGGTATCATGTCGCCGAATTGAAGTTTATGAAGAGGCCGACCCCCTGGTATTGGAAGGCCCTCGACACGCTTGCCTATTGGGGAGTTCACAAAAAATTGAAAGACCATTTGGGACTTTCGAGGATAAGGGATACCTACACGGGAGGGGCGGCCATGGGACCGGACCATTTCCGCTTCTTCCATGCCATAGGAGTAAACCTGAAACAGATCTATGGCC
>CAYMTD010000524.1:0-2124 GCA_964393245.1 uncultured Syntrophaceae bacterium | reverse complement strand
TGGAGAAGGCCATTGAGGTGAGTGTTCCCAAGAAGGTGATTGCATTGAACCTGAATGCATTTAGGAGAGGACTGGAACTAAGTTGATCGGAGATTTTAGATCGTAGATTTCAGATTGAAAAAATTCAATCTGCAATTTGAAATTTGAAATCTGAAATTTGTGGAGGGAGGAAAACATGGCCATCAAGACTTTTGAACAATACCTTGGGAGTTTGAGAATGTTGAAACCGACGGCCTACATGTTTGGTGAGAAGATAGAGCATGTGGTGAACCATCCGAGGATTCGCGCTGGAATTAATGCAACGGGTGCCACCTACGAGCTGGCGAGTCATGAGAGATATAAAGATCTCATCACCACGATCTCACCTTTTACAGGAGACCTGATCAACAGATTCACCCTTCCTCCGCGGTCCATCGAAGATCTCGTCGCAAGGGTGAAAATCAATCGCATCTTGGGAGGGTATGTGGGGACTTGCCATCAGCGGTGCACGGGTCTGGACTGCCTCTGTACCCTTTCCATCGTCTGTTATGACATCGATAAAAAATATGGGACCCATTATTACGACCGGTTCATGTATTTCTTGAAGTATGTTCAGAAGAACGATTTGACCGCAAATGCCAGTGTCACCGATGTCAAAGGAGATCGGAGCCTAGCCCCTCACGAACAGCCCGATAAGGATATGTACCTCCGTGTGGTGGATCAAACGAAGGAAGGGATCACTGTCAGAGGAGCGAAGGTCCACCAGACAGGCTCTTTAAGTGCTCACGAGATCATCGTACTCCCCACCCGTGCCATGCAGTTAGGCGATGAGGATTATGCGCTGGCCTTTGCCATTCCTTCCGATGCGAAGGGCCTTATCCACGTGGTCGGAAGGAACTCCATGGACACCCGTGAGATCGAAGGGGTTGACTGTGGCAATATCCGTTACAGCAAATATTGCCCCACGCTCATCTTTGATGAGGTCTTGGTGCCATGGGAGCGGGTCTTCATGTTCAGGGAGGTGGAATTCGCAGCCGAGATGGTGAGCCGTTTCTCTGCCTATCACCGTCAATCCCACGGGGGATGTAAATCAGGGAAGATCGATGCCATGACAGGTGCTGCCTTGATGATGATGGATTATAACGGTACAACCAAAGTGGGGCACCATAAGGAGAAGGTCATTGATATGATTCATAAGGCAGAAACCCTTTATGGCTGCAGCCTCGCCGCCTCCTATGAGGGGAAGAAGGAGCCTTCAGGGACCTATTTCATCGATCCCATTCTGGCCAATGCTTCCAAGATTCATGAAGGAAAGGAGATGGCTGAGGCCACTCGCCTTATGATCGACATTGCCGGTGGGTTCGTGGCCGATCTGCCTTCCGATAAAGACTTCGAGAATCCTGAGATTGGTGAATTGCTGAAGAAATATCTGAAGGGGGCGAAGGGAGTGCCGGTGGAGAAGAGGGTCAAGATGCTCCGCCTGATCGAAAAGATGGCCATGGAGAGTGCGGATACGATCTCCGATATTCATGGAGGAGGCTCCGCAGCTGCCCATCGGCTCACGATCTACAGGGAATCGGATATTAATTACAAGAAGAACTGCGCCAAACGCCTGGCCGGAATCGAGGAGTGAAAGGAAGTCCTCAGCGATATCGAACAAACTCTTCAAGGGGTTTTCGATCACCTTTTGGGGATTCGTCCGGGGCCCCGATGGGAAGCAGGGCGACCACTCGAGTCGTCTCGTCGAGTTGAAAGAGTTTTCGGATAGCTGTCTCGGCATCCGTTCCCCAGACTCCGATCCAGCCTACGCCTAACCCCAAACTGTATCCAGCTAAAGCCATGTTCTGTGTTGCAGCAGCGCCTGTCTCAATGGCATGAAGGGGATCGATGCGTCTTTCCACGCAGACACAGATGACGACAGGTGCTTCGTTGATGCCCAGATGGAGGACCGTCTCTTTGGCCACCTTGTCCAGCTCTTTCTTCATCTTCAGCTCTTTGACGACAATAAATTTCCAGGGTTGAAGATTGCTGAAAGAGGGGGCCCATCTTCCCGCCTCAAGAATCATTTTGAGTTTCTCTTCATCAATGGGATCGGGTTTGAATTTTCGGATCGTCCTTCGATTTTTTATGGCATTGAGCACTTCG
>CAYMTD010000523.1:0-2134 GCA_964393245.1 uncultured Syntrophaceae bacterium | reverse complement strand
TGGAGAAGGCCATTGAGGTGAGTGTTCCCAAGAAGGTGATTGCATTGAACCTGAAAGCCTTCAGGAGAGGGCTACAGCTCTCCTGATTGCGGATTGCGCAATGCCGATTGCAGATTGGGGAAGCATTTTTACGGACACGGAAAACGGACACGGTCACGTTATTTTATAGTAAGGGGGAAAACATGGCCATCAAGACGTTTGAGCAATATCTGGCGAGCCTGAGAATGTTAAGGCCGACGGCCTATATGTTCGGCGAAAAGGTCGACAGCGTCGTGGACAACCCCAGGATCCGAGCAGGGATCAATGCCACAGGTGCAACATACGAACTTGCGAACCATGAGCAATATCAGGACCTCTTGACCACGATCTCGCCCTTAATCGACGAACGGGTCAACCGATTCACCCTGCCGCCTCGCTCAATTGAGGATCTGGTAGCAAGGGTGAAGATCAACCGCATCCTGGGTGGATATGTGGGCACCTGTCATCAGCGCTGCACAGGCTTGGACTGCCTCTGCACCCTTTCGATCGTGACCTATGACATCGACCATAAGTACGGGACCCACTACTACGATCGATTCATAGACTTTCTGAAATACGTTCAGAAAAACGATCTAACTGCCAATGCCAGTGTCACCGATGTCAAGGGAGACCGGAGCCTGGGCCCTCACGAACAACCCGACAAGGATATGTACCTCCGGGTCGTGGATCAGACCAACGAGGGGATCATCGTGAGAGGGGCGAAAGTCCATCAAACGGGGTCTCTCAGCTCCCATGAAATTATTGTCCTCCCAACGCGGGCGATGCAGAAAGGAGACGAGGACTACGCCTTAGCCTTCGCCATCCCTTCCGACACGAAGGGGCTAATCCACGTGGTGGGAAGAAACTCGATGGATACCCGGGAGATCGAAGGGGTGGACTGCGGCAACATTCGTTACAGCAAATATTGCCCGACGCTCATCTTCGATGAGGTGCTGGTACCTTGGGAACGGGTCTTCATGTTCAGGGAGGTGGAGTTTGCAGCGGAGATGGTGAGCCGCTTCTCTGCTTATCACCGCCAATCGCACGGAGGGTGTAAGTCAGGGAAGATCGACGCCATGACGGGGGCGGCCCTGATGATGATGGAGTATAACGGCACAGCAAAGGTCAGCCACCATAAGGAGAAGGTCATCGACATGATTCACAAGGCCGAGACGCTCTACGGGTGTAGCCTGGCAGCCTCCTACGAGGGGAGGAAGGAGCCCTCGGGGACCTACTTCATCGATCCGATTCTGGCCAATGCCTCCAAGATTCACGAAGGAAAGGAGATGGCAGAGGCCACTCGGCTCATGATCGACATTGCGGGCGGATTTGTCGCGGATCTACCTTCGGATCGGGATTTCCAAAATCCTGAGATCGGAGAGCTCCTCAAAAAGTACCTGAAGGGGGCGAAAGGTGTCCCTGTGGAGAAGCGGGTCAAGATGCTACGGCTCATTGAGAAGATGGCCATGGAGAGCGCGGATACGATCTCAGACGTTCACGGAGGGGGCTCCCCGGCGGCCCATCGACTGACCATCTTCAGGGAATCGGATATCGAGTATAAGAAGAAGTGCGCCAAGCGGCTGGCCGGCATCGAGGATTAGAAAAAGAGTCTCCTCATCGATACTGGACGAACTCTTCGAGGGGTTTCCGATTGCCCTCTGGAGACTCATCGGGGACCCCAATGGGTAGCAGGGCGACGATTCGCGTCGTCTCCTCGAGATGGAGGAGCCTTCGGATGCCCAACTCTGCATCAGTGCCCCAGATACCGATCCAACCCACCCCCAGTCCCAGACTGTGTCCTGCCAAGGCCATATTCTGGGTGGCAGAGGCCCCGGCCTCGATACCGTGCAGAGGGTCAATCCGACGTTCAACGCAGACGCAGATGACTACAGGGGCATCGTTGATGCCGAGATGGAGAACCGTCTCCCTGGCCAGTTTGTCCAGTTCTTTCTTGATCTTCTCATCTCTCACGACGATAAATTTCCAGGGTTGAAGATTGCTGAAAGAGGGAGCCCACCTTCCCGCCTCAAGAATCATTTTGACTTTCTCTTCATCAATGGCATCGGGTTTGAATTTTCGGATCGTCCTTCGATTTTTTATGGCATTGAGCACTTCG
>CAYMTD010000522.1:0-2137 GCA_964393245.1 uncultured Syntrophaceae bacterium | reverse complement strand
TAACTAAATGAAAATACTGGATTCCTGCTTCCGCAGGAATGACAAAAAATCTCTATCCAGACTTTTTACGAGACCATCATTATTTGGGATTTGGAATTTGGTTATTGAGATTTGAACTATCCCATTTGGGTAGTGATAAAAGCACACTTCGAACTTTGAGAGGTTGGTTATGGCAGGCAAAGTGGGTGCAGCGTTAGTCGTGGGGGGAGGAATCGCCGGGGTTCAGGCCGCTCTCGATTTAGCGAATTCGGGTATCAAAGTTTATCTTTTAGAGCGGTCCCCGGCGATCGGTGGGAAGATGGCCCAACTCGATAAGACCTTCCCGACCAATGACTGCGCCATGTGTATCGTTTCCCCCAAGCTTGTGGAGGCGGGTCGCCATCTCAATATTGACATCATCACCAATGCCGAATTGGTCTCCTTGGAGGGTGAGGCCGGGCATTTCAAGGCAGTCATCCAGAGGCATCCGCGCTATGTGGACATACAGAAATGTACCGGTTGCAACGACTGTGCCGAGGTCTGCCCTGTCCTCCTTCCGAACGAATTTAATGAAGGACTGGATCAGAGAAAGGCAATCTACCGACCTTATCCCCAAGCTGTTCCCAACACCTATCTTGTGACCAAGAGGGGAACCAGTCCTTGCAAGCACACCTGTCCGGCCGAAACAAGCGCTCAGGGGTATATTGCTCTGATCCAGGCCGGTCGATACAAAGAAGCGCTCGATGTGGTGAAAGAGTACAACCCCTTCCCTGCCTCCGTGGGGCGGGTTTGTAACCACCCTTGTGAAGAGAAATGCAACCGAGGGAAATTTGACGCTTCGGTTGCCATTTGTTCTCTTAAGCGTTTTGTGGCCGATTGGGTCTATGAACATCGGGACGAATTGGGTAAAGAAGTTCGGAGTTCGGAGTCGGGAGTGGGGAGCCGTGAAGATGTAGAACGGCCCAAAGCGAAAATCGCCATCATCGGTGCAGGTCCTGCGGGACTAAGCTGTGCCCACCAATTGTCACGAATGGGATATCAGGTGACGATCTTCGAAGCCCTCCCCGTGGCCGGCGGTATGATGAGGGTGGGGATTCCTTCTTACCGATTGCCGAGAGATGTGCTCCAGAGGGAGATCGATGACATCATCCGCCATCCTAATCTGGAATTGAAGCTGAACACCCCCATTCGAAATATTAATAGCCTCTTTGAGGCCGGTTATTCTGCCATCTTTTTGGCCATGGGAGCTCACGAGGCGCAGAAACTTGGCATTCCCGGAGAAGATGCTCTGGGGGTACATCACGGGGTGCCTTTCCTCCAAGGAGTAAGTCTGGCAGAGCGGTTCGGGATCACTCAGGGATTTGAAGACCGGTTTATCATTGCCTTTGGAATCCCCATCGCCCCCAAAGTGGGGGAGAAGACGATCGTGATCGGTGGGGGAAATGTGGCCATTGATGCGGCAAGAACAGCATTGAGATTGGGGGCGAAAGACGTCCGCATCGTCTACCGTCGTTCTCGAGAAGAGATGCCCGCTAATTCTTGGGAGATTGAAGCGGCGGAAAGGGAAGGAATTAAGCTTCAGCTTCTGACCGCCCCGATCGAGGTGGTCAAAGAGGATGGTTATGTGAAGGGTGTGAAGTGTGTGAAGATGGAGCTGGGTAAACCCGATGAATCAGGTAGGCGGAGGCCCATTCCCATCCAAGGTTCCGAATATATCGTTCCCGCTGATACGATGATTGCCGCTGTGGCCCAGGCCCCTGAAATCTCTTTCCTTGAGGAAACCCATGGCCTCGAAGTGACCCCCAAAGGAACATTCGCGGTTGATCCCCTCACGTTAGCGACCAATCGCCCTGGAATCTTTGCGGGAGGCGATGTAGCGAGAGGACCCTGGATATTGATTCAGGCCATTGCAGACGGACGAAGAGGAGCCCTCTCCATTGATCGCTATCTGAGAGGAGTGCCTCTTCTTACTCCGAGAGAGCAGATTCCCCTCCCTGTGGTTGATCTTTCGAGGGAAGAGATCAACCAGATGATTGAAGAGGGGAAAGTTGATCTGGCACCAAGAACGAAAGTCCCTGAATTACCCGAGGAGGAGAGAGTCAAGGATTTCAGGGAAGTGGAACTCGTCCTCACTGAGGAACAGGCAAAGCAGGAGGCT
>CAYMTD010000521.1:0-2139 GCA_964393245.1 uncultured Syntrophaceae bacterium | reverse complement strand
CGTCGGTAGAGCTGATCCTTACTGGGAGAAACGCAAGACCTGAAATCATGGAGAAAGCCGATCTGGTGACAGAGATGGTAAAACGAAAACACTATCATGATAAAGGCATCCCGGCCCGGAAAGGAATCGAAATATAGTTCGGAGTTGGGAGTTAGGAGTTCGGAGTACAGAATTTCAATAGATTTTGAATCGAACCACTCCGAACCCATTACTCCGAAATCTTTGCTGCGTAAGGAGGGGGTGATTCCATGTTCAAGGAGGATGAACTAAAGAAAGTCGAACAGGAGAGAAAAAGGTGGACAGAAGACCTATCGAAGATATTGTGTGAAACTCCTGAACGTCTCCCACGCTTCACTACGATTTCCGATCTTGAGATTAAGGGCCTTTACACTCCGGAAGATATAAAAGATATTGATTACTCCAGGGATATTGGTTTCCCTGGCGTCTACCCATTCCTTCGAGGCGTTCAACCCTCCATGTACCGAGGGAGGCTCTGGACGATGCGAATGTTCTCTGGCTTGGGAGGCCCTGAGGAAACGAACAAGCGTTTCCATCATCTCCTGGATCATGGAGAGACCGGTCTCTCCATCGCCTTCCACTATCCCACGCTCATGGGCTACGACAGTGATTCTCCAAATGCCAGAGGAGAGATTGGAAAATGTGGCGTCGCCATCGACACGCTGAAGGATATGGAAATCCTCTTCGAAGGAATCCCGCTGGATAAAGTCACAACCTCCATGACCATCAATCCCCCTGCCTCCATCCTGCTGGCCATGTACATTGTGGTTGCAGAAAAACAAGGGGTGAGTAAAAGGGAGATCGGCGGTACGATCCAAAACGACATGCTTAAGGAATTCATCGCCCAGAAGACCTTCATGCTTCCGCCTAAGCCCTCGCTCCGGATTATTGTCGATACGATTGAATATTGCACAAAGGAGGTCCCCCGTTGGAATACGATCAGCATCAGCGGGTATCACATTCGTGAGGCGGGAGCAACAGCCGTTCAGGAGCTCGCCTTCACCCTGGCGGATGGGATTGCTTATGTCGAAGCAGCCATCGAGAGGGGCCTCGATGTCGATGACTTTGCGCCGAGGCTTTCTTTCTTTTTCGACTCCCATATCGACTTTTTTGAAGAGATTGCTAAATTCAGGGCAGCGCGCACAATATGGGCGAAGATCATGCGGGAGCGTTTCATGGCAAAAAATCCACGTTCCTGGATGCTTCGTTTCCATACCCAAACCGCGGGATGTTCGTTAACAGCCCAGCAACCTTACAATAACGTCGTCCGCACTGCCTATGAGGCATTGGCAGCGGTTTTGGGTGGTACGCAATCGCTTCACACCAACTCTCTGGATGAGACTTATGCCATCCCAACAGAGGAGGCGGCCACGATTGCCCTTCGGACACAGCAGATCCTCGCAGAGGAAACAGGGGTGGCCAATACCATTGATCCATTAGCAGGCTCCTATTTTGTAGAAGCCCTCACGCGCCAGATCGAAGAGCAAGTATGGGAATACATCCGAAAGATTGACGAGATGGGAGGGATGGTCAAGGCGATTGAGCGAGGTTATCCGCAGGCGGAGATTGGCGAATCTGCCTACAAGTATCAGAAACAGATTGACTCTGGTGAGAAGGTGATCGTCGGGGTGAATAAGTATGTGACAGAGCATCCTCCAATTACGATCTGGCGGATGAGAGCCGAAATTGAGCAACGCCAATTGAAGAGGCTGAAGGAGGTTAAAGAAACAAGAGACAACGCAAGGGTCAAAGAGTGCCTCCAACAAGTTCGAAAAGCATCTCAAGACGGAGAGAACCTCATGCCTCATCTAATCAACGCCGTTAGGGAATATGCGACGATCCAGGAGATCTGCGACATTTGGCGAGAGGTTTTTGGAAGGTATTCAGACCCAGGATACTTCTAAATTGAGGAACGCAGATTGCGGATGGCAGAATAACAATCCTGAAATTTTTAGACTTTATGATTTTCATTCCGACATCCGCAATCCGAAATCCGAAATGGGGCGAGGGGAACAATGAGTTCACAACGGAAAATACGCATCCTCATTGCCAAGCCAGGCCTGGACGGGCACGACCGTGGAGCTAAGGTGATCGCCAGAGGATTTCGCGATGCAGGTTTCG
>CAYMTD010000520.1:0-2144 GCA_964393245.1 uncultured Syntrophaceae bacterium | reverse complement strand
GATATTCTCGAGGCCGTTAGGCTGGGGATTGACCTTTTTGATTGTGTCCTTCCGACGAGGAATGCCCGGAACGGTACGCTCTTCACCCATTCGGGCAGGATTTCCATTAAACAGGCCCAGTACGCGGAAGATGAGAGACCCATTGATGAGAACTGTCTCTGCTACACCTGCCGTCATTATTCGAGAGCCTATCTTCGCCACCTCTACCTTGCGAATGAAATTCTCTCTTCAAGATTAAACACGATTCACAATCTTTTTCACTACATCGATTTTATGAAGCGCATCCAGGAGGCGATTCGAGAAAATCGGCTGACCGACTTCTATAAGGCCCATCGCTCAAACTCAAATGGGCTCGAAATAGAGAACCCTACGCGAAGTGTCACAACTTGTGGGATCGGGTAAAAATAGAAAGGAGGACTTTATGGGAACAGAGTTGGCTTATGCCATGGGACCGCAGCCAGGAGGAGGCGGTGGAGGAGGATATTTGAGTTTCCTCCCCATCATCCTAATCTTTGTCGTCTTTTACTTCCTGCTCATTCGACCTCAACAGAAGCGTGCGAAGGAACATCGCGCCCTTCTTGAAAACCTTAAGAGCGGAGAGTACGTGCTCACAAGTGGCGGGATCTACGGAAGAATCACCGGTATTAAGGACAACATCGTCACCCTCGAAATCTCGGATAAAGTGAGGGTGAAGGTCAACAGAGGAAACATCGCAGGAGTCGTGAAATCCGATGTGATGAAACCCGATTAAACCCCAGACAATGTGGAGTTAGAAATTAAAAGTTAAAAATTGGAAATTGATTCATAACTCTCAATTTTTAATTCTTAATTCTGAATTTAAGGTTTTTTGCTCCTTGCTCTAAACCTTGTTTTAGGGCTATAATCCACGAGGAGGTGGCGCATGAGGAAGTATGAGACTATCTTTGTTCTGGACCCTGATTTAGAGGAAGAACAGACCCAATCCACCCTTGAGAAAGTCAAGGGCATCATCACTCAAGCCAATGGAGAAATCCTTAAAGTTGAAGATTGGGGAAAACGAAAACTCGCCTACGAAGTCAAAAAGAAATCAAAAGGTCATTATCTCCTGATTCATTTTTCAGGAACACCTGGCCTGCTCTCTGAGCTGGAGAGAAATTTCCGAGTCATGGATGCTGTGATTAAATTCCAATCGGTCCGGTTGGACGAGCGGAAAACCATCAGTAACACACCCCCTGTCCCGGAGGAACCTTCGGAAGACGGGTCGGAGGAATAGGGCCAAGATGTTCACCTTCAACCGTGTCATTCTCACAGGGCGGGTTGCCACCCCGCCGCGATGTTCCTACCGTCCGGATGGATCCCCGGTGATCCAATTCCCTCTGGTGCTGGACGCAACGAAAGATCGAAAGGGAGAGGCGTTGCCTCCTTGCGAGAGACAATCCAGCCCTCATGGCAAAGCCGTGAGGTTTGTGGCCAGACCCGCGGCTTCGGGAGATCTGATCCATATTGTGGCCGTCGGGAAATTGGCCGAGATCAAAATGGATCTGCAAAGTGGACAGCATCTTCTGGTTATTGGGCAACTGCACCAACGGAGCTGGAAAACCCCGGAGGGAAGGAATCGAACCCGTACCGAAGTGATCGCCATGGACCTCCGAGCGATTGGGGAGGTATGGTCAGACACCTGGCTATCACCGGGAGAACCTGATCCATAAAGAGAGAGGAGAAGAAACATGAGGAAACCGGCTGAAAAGCCTTCCACCGAAAGAAAGAAGAAACCTTTCCTGAGGAGAAAGGTCTGTCGGTTTTGCACCGATAGAAAGCTGGAGATCGACTATAAGAATGCAAGGGTCCTTCGTTATTTCATTACAGAAAGAGGGAAGATCATCCCCCGAAGG
The DNA here is from genome assembly GCA_964393245.1 of uncultured Syntrophaceae bacterium. Taxonomy (GTDB): domain Bacteria; phylum Desulfobacterota; class BSN033; order BSN033; family UBA1163; genus CAYMJV01. The sequence continues at coordinate 273 of CAYMTD010000520.1, read as the reverse complement.
ATCTCCGGGAATTGCGCCAAACACCAAAGAGAAATAACCATGGCCATCAAAAGGGCTCGCAATATTGCGATTCTGCCCTTTACCACAGCGATGCATTAGCACGCAAGAAAATGGCCTATGGGTTGTAGGTTTGAGGTTTGAGGAAAGTCAATTGACCTTTAACTTCTAACCATTCTCAAAACGGGCTTCTTAACCCTAACCCAATAACCGTGGGTTTCAGGAGGTGTTTCATGCAGGTCATTTTGTTAGAGGATATCCCTTCTTTGGGAAAGG
>CAYMTD010000519.1:0-2169 GCA_964393245.1 uncultured Syntrophaceae bacterium | reverse complement strand
TGAAACTCCAGGCGGGATTAAACACGAAGTAGCCTTCCAACCGAGCCGGACGATTGAAGGGATAACCCTAAAACATGCTCTCGATGCCTATGAGCAGCATGGGATGAACGCCCCCTATTCTCCCTCTGAAGAGGCAGAGAAGATTTCGGGGTATCTGAAAGAGCTCTCCGAGACCATTGAGAAATCCACTGCCAACGTTGAGCTAAGAAACATCTGATGGTATCACCCAGGACGTTCAGGCGGATTCCCAGAACGTCATGCCCACCCATTTCTAATCGAGGCTTTCACTCATGTCCGGGCGAAACCAGGAGCTTCTGCCCGGTGCGAAGCGATTGGTCTGCAGACAGATGGTTCAGTTTCCGAAGCTCCCCCACGCTGATCCCATATCTCTTGCTGATGCCGTAAAGCGTATCCCCTTTCTGAACGGTGTGGTATTTCTTCTCGGTCGAGGCAGCCGGTTTTGGGGGGGCGGACGGCTTTGCCTTCGCTTCGGCGGCGGGTGGCTTCTGTTTTTCCAGGGCCTCCACCTTTTGAGAAAGGGCATCGATCCGCTGAAGAAGCGCTGGATCCGGGCCCTGTGCGCTGATCTTCCCTTGAAGCTCTGTGATCCTTTTTTCGAGCCCAGCGATTCTCTGCTCCAAGGCGACAACCTTTGACTGCAAAGGAGCTGTGTCGCCACCTGAGGGGGACCTGCTCAAGAAGTAGAGAATACCTCCGGCAAAAATCAAAACCAGGAAAATGACTACCAAAATCCGGATGTATCTGGTACTGCCGGATTCACCTCCTCTTCGTTTCGGCGAGTAGGCACGGCCCTCCGACCATGCATCATCCACTTCCAGCTCAGGGTCTTCTTTCATCCGATATTCTCCTTTAGGATTTTATGAATGGAACAGTCTCTGTACTGTTCATCACTTTATATCACAATAAAACGTTGAAAAACAATGATTTTGTGGCATCACACGTATTTCATTTTACTCCACTCTAACCACGGATGAGCCGGCTAAAAAATGCTTGGGCGTGATTGTGAGACCCCCTTTTGATCAAGAAGAAACCAACTCTACCCGCTTTCCTGTTTCTGTTGGATCAAACGCGGCCCGACCTTCCCCTCTCCTTTTTCGTAGAAGAGAACATAACTCAGGTTGATGGTGGTCTTGAACTTGTACCGGTAGACGACCTGTTCTTCATAGTACTGGGTTTCCCCTTCCTGATAGGATGGAACCATCACTCTCTTAGTAAACCGCCGCCAGGGCTCAATAAACTTCCTCCATGTCCCAGTATTCAGGTGTCTTCTCCCTTTCTTCAGATCTTTCGTCAAGGCATTGTGGGTGTGCCCGAAGATAATGTATTTCCCTACTCCCTGCTTGGCCAATTGCTTGGCTGCCTTCACTAGATCGGGTTGGTATTTCCCTGCGATTAAATCTAATACCAAATTCCCAACTTCTCCAGGATGGTTCACAACAAACGCTGTTATCGTTTCATAGTAGATTTGTCTCAACCTTCCTTTATCGTCAATCGAATCCAACCAATCCCCTATGGCGGTCTGGGGTCTCACATTGTCAAGATCGTTTATGATGGCTGGGTCTATGCCCAACTCATCCTGCTTTTCCCTCACCTTCTCATAGAACTTATCAACGATTTCTATGACGATCTTGTCTCCAAGACAGTAACGGATGGGAGTCCCATCGCTGTTGAACGTATTATTAATGATGTCGTATCGGTGACCGTGCTCGGCCCAGATCTTCAAAGATTCCTCACGGTAATGGTTCTCTGGGGGAAGGGTGATCCCAAACTTCTTAAGAATCATCTCCGGGAGCCTTGGATCGAGAGCAACGCCAAAATCATGGTTTCCTATTACATATCTCAATCGATGGGTCTTCTTCTTTGTGAAACGCCTGAGCGTTTCAAAGAAGGGGATGTGTTGCTCCAAAATATCTTCCATCACCTTTAACTTCACCTCGGGCTGGGGCAGCCCTTCATATTCATAGTATTTTTGCGTCCGTATCAAATCGAAGATGTCTCCCAATAGGATCATTTCAATCTTTTTAAATTCTCCAGACAGTTTCCGAACCAACTCGTCAAATTCCTTATGAAACTGGAAGTCGTCCCTCTCTTTTCCGTCGCCTAAATGGAGATCACTCAGGAAAACTTTCATCGTGTCCCCTCCCTATT
>CAYMTD010000518.1:0-2170 GCA_964393245.1 uncultured Syntrophaceae bacterium | reverse complement strand
CGTGGAGACAGGCCAGTTTCGAGAAGACCTCTTCTACCGGCTGAATGTGGTTAGCATTAGACTGCCCCCGTTAAGGGAGAGAAAGGAGGACATTCCACTCCTCATCTCCCACTTTATTGAAAAACATAAGAAAGAGGTGAAGGGAAAGGCGCCGGAGGTTTCTGAAAGGGCGCTCAAGGCGATGCTGAATTATTCATGGCCTGGAAATGTGAGGGAACTGGAGAATTGTACCCTCAGAGCGATGCTCCTTGCCCGCTCCAATCGGATCGAATTGGACGATCTTCCACCCGAGGTCAGAGGGGAGGGCAGGGAATTGGTTCATCCTGTCCCCAGGGATAGCCATGAGCTGAAACGGATGAAATGGGAAGCGAGGCGAAAGGTGGAGGACGAATTGGAACAGGTCTTCTTGAAAGAGGCTCTGAAAAGGAATAGGGGGAACATCTCCAAGACGGCATTAGATGTGGGAATGGATCGGAGACAGCTTCAGAATTTGATTCGAAAGCACCGTGTGGTTGCCAAAGAATTCAAGCGGCAGCCTGAGAAATAAAAGCCCCTTTAGGTCACCGGATATCGAGTCGAAACGGGAGGGAATCAAGGTGTTAGAACTGAGCGAAAAAATTAAGGAGCATTTTCGCAATCCGCTTAATGTCGGCGAGATTGAGAACCCTGAAGGCATGGGAACGGTTGATAACCCCGTATGCGGTGACACAACAAAGCTTTCCTTGCGGATCAGTAATGGAGTGATTGAGGATGCCAGGTTTCTCTCGTTCGGCTGTGCGGTGACCATTGCCTCGGCCTCTGTCTTTACCGAGAAGATCAAAGGGAAGGAGGTTTCCTGGGTCTTTTCAGGAAATGATGAAGAGGTCGTGCAGCGGTTGATCAACCTCATTGAGAGCGAGCTTGGTGAGATCCCTGCTATCAAGCTTCACTGTCCGCCTGCAACCGTTCAAGTCTTCCTTGAGGCGATGGCTCAATATTTTGGAAGAGAAGAAAGAGCTGAGCTCGGTCCAAGGATAAAAGGTTTAATTCCCCTCGTGTCCGTTTACTACAAGAGAGGGGAAGAAGAAACTTAGCGTGAACCTCGATCTTTGCTTTATCCTCAACCTTAGGCATAAGATCCTGTCAATTGCGATAAAAGAGCGTATAAGAGCGAAACAAACTATCCTAACTAATTCCCCGTAATCCAAGCATTTTTCGGCCCGGCGAGAAAGTGCGAATGAAATTATCTCAGATATCGGTTTCTACTCCCCCGGTTTGAATCGGCAACACCTTTCCTTCCTTTCTAACCCTTCAATATTACAAGAATTCTTTTCGCCGATAACGCTCAGCCGATATAACCGTTGTGGTATGCAGTTTGCTTTAACATTACTGGAAATTCAAATTCTGAAGAGTGATCTCCATGTGGCGAAACTGGTTGATTGGCCTTTTAGGTACATGGCTAATCATCGCTTCTTTCACAATTAACGGAAATCTTCTCAATGAGTTAGTGGTCGGCATAGCCGTTGCCGTTTTGGGATTCTGGACAGCGGTCAAGAGTTAGTCGGCGACCCGACGGGAGGAGGGTGAAAGGTGAACTTTTCGGAACAGATTAAAGACTTCTCAGGCTATCAGGCGTCCAGGATGATCGTAGGGCTCTTAAGGAGGATTTCTGATGAAAGATTGATTCAATTGACCTACTTGGGGGAAAAGCTAACCTCAGATTATGAAATTCTGGGGGCTATTCGAGGCGTCAGGAAACACCTTGAAGATCCTGATCACCCAGCGAAAAAGCTATTTCGCGGACTTCTGGAATACCTTCCCCCACGGAATCGGACCATCATCTTCAACACCCTTTTTAACAACGCCTGGTTCATGGGGAACAGGAAGAGAGATCAGTTCGAAAAAGAGCACGGCTTCAGACCCCCCTTCGTTATGATTCTTAGCCCGACCTGGCAATGCAACTTAAGATGCGCCGGATGCTACACCTTGGGTTACCAGAGGCACCCAGGGCTTTCCTATGATCTCGTCCAGAGGATTTTGAGGGAATGTATTGAGATGGGACTTCACTTTGTCACGGTTCTGGGTGGCGAACCCTTGATGTGCCCCTATCTGTTCCAGATGATCGAAGAGCATCCCCAGATCTTCTTCCAGGTTTACACCAATGGGACCCTGATGACAAAAGAGAAGGCCG
>CAYMTD010000517.1:0-2171 GCA_964393245.1 uncultured Syntrophaceae bacterium | reverse complement strand
ACTCTATAAGGTTTCGTAAAAGGATTTTTTCAGGAATTTGAAGGATTTTACAAACTTGTCAAAATCATCAAAGGCCGACATGTCATAGGTCCCGTCGATGGGCCTCCACTGGGTGATGTAGAAACCCACGACCCGCTCTCCGCGTTTTCCAAAGATGACGCGGGCGCGAACCTTTTCGCCTTTGACCGGATCCTTTCCCTCCACATCCACTTGCAGTCCCTCGCCGCCTAAGACCACGACCCTTTTCCTCTCGAGGACTTGAAACTGCAGGATCGCATTGAAGAGGAATCGTTTGAAGAACTCCTTCTCTCTTCCCTCAAACTGGGTCGAGCAGCCGAAGGGCTCCTCGTCATAGGCAAAGCTCGTCATCGATGGAAATCCCCCTGGATCATTTCTCATAAACCCAAAATTGATATCACCTCCTGTTTCAGGTCGAAGAAGCTTCCAGCCCAATGGCGGCGGAAGGAACTCAAATTCATCCTCCCAGATCACCGTCCCCTGTGGCGAAAGCCGGTAAGGCTTCTCCACCAGCTCTGTCGTGGCGCAGCCCCACAAAGAGACCAAAACCCATAAGACACTCAACGTCATCCATTGCTTTCGTCTCATTTCTTGCCTCCTTCCTGGTTCAGCTTCTTGAGAAAGAGGAGGATGTCTTTGTACTCAGGCGAGCCATCCCGCACATAACGGATCCCGCCGGACCGATCAATTATGACCGTTCGTCTCGAAAAAACTGGCTTCCCCTCAGGCATGGCCTGAAAGTAGGCACCCAGGAAGCCTGTCACATTCGAAAGAAGAGGAAAAGTCAAATCCAAATCCTTTGCCCAGTACTTTAAGGTGATCACATCATCCCGGCTGACGCCCAGAACCCGGGCGTTGAAGCGCTCATAGAGGTAAAGATTCCTCTGATGGCCCTCCATCTCACCCGTTCAGATGGGGGTGTAGGCGGCCGGAAAGAATGTGATGATCAGGTGGTGCTTGCCATAATATTCATCTGCATAGTGGATCACCCGATCGTGAGTGGAAGGCAGGGTGAAATGGAGCGTCTCCCTTCCAATCAAAGGAGACTGCTTCTGTGCTTCCGCATTCGAAACATTTAGGAAGAACAGAGCAAACAGGAACAACCCTAACCCCAGAAACTTCTTGTTTTGCATAATAGCCTCCTTCCCTTTCATTCGAAACCTTTTGAAATACCCTCTCCTTATAAAGGTCTTTACTGTTGCTACCTTCTTTGCTGAACCCCGCCTCCCGGTCCCCGAATATATACATTAATCATAAAAGAGAAAAACTGGAATTCAAGAGAGGGTTGAAGAATTTGCATCACCTGGGAAATATCGATTTCCAGTCGCGCTTGATACTGACAACAAGCCAGCCGCGCTCCTGGGCTGCCCTCAACACTTCATCCACAGGATAGTCGAACTCGCGCTCTGCATCATCGTGACTTATCACGAGGCATAAGGACATGCGATGGCGATCGGACGTGTAGGCCAACATTTCCATGTCGTCCTTCCCGTTGCCCACAGCCATCAGGGGTCGCCGCCCGATATGGCGCTCAATGTTAACCGGTTTCAGGGGGCCGCTTTCGAAAGATGTCACTTTAGGGTCACGGGCGACAAAGGACTTTCCCCCAATCACCTTGTAACGGAGTCCAATTTCGGTCCCTACCACCTGGTCGAAGGGGACACCGTAGAGGGGTTCTGATACGGCGCGCACGAAATCGCTGGAGCCCCCCGTAGCTATGAAGGTCTTGAAACCATTCCCTCTCAGATACTCTATAAGCTCCCGCATCGGCTCGTAATAGAGCCCCACCACCCCAACCTTGAATTTGGGATGTTGCCATGTGGCCATCCATTTCTGCACCTCATGGCGAAAGTCTTCCTGAACCATCCCGGCGTAGGCTCTCAACCTCAGCTTCTCCATGTCCTGCTGGCTCAGTGTCATTAGGGCTTTAGGGTCTTTCTCAAAGAGAACCTTGGTGGGGCGGGTTTTTCGCCATTGAGGATTCTTGGGGGCGAGTTGTCTCAGCCGATGGATGACAAAGTAGAATTCGACGGGCAAGGGTCTCTCAGGCCAGAGGGCGCCATCTGTATCGAATATGGCGACACATTCACCGGGCGGCACGTAATTTGGCCCATTCTCCTTGGTCACTTCGTCAACGAATTTAAGGATGCGCT
>CAYMTD010000516.1:0-2175 GCA_964393245.1 uncultured Syntrophaceae bacterium | reverse complement strand
TCCGGAAGCGCCATTCGGCAGAGCAGGCCCGAAAGGCGATGGAACTTCTGAAAAAGCATAAGCTGATGGTGATGGCGACGCTGCTCATCGGTCACTGGGAGGAGACAGAAAACGATCGCAAAGACTTTCTCAATTTCTTCGGCAAATATGTCGATCACTTTGGACTGAACCTGATCACCCCTCTTCCTGGGACACCTCTCTTCTATAAAATGAGGGAGATGGGGAGGATTGTAGACTGGGATTACCGAAACTATGACTACCTTCATGCGGTCATGCCCACCCGAGAGGCCGACCAACTGGAACAGGTCAACCTCATCTACAAGGATATCATGCGGCGCTATTACTGGCGGCCCAAGGAGTTGATCAAACTCTTCTCACGAAATCCGATTCTCAGGCACCACCACCGTTACTACATTACGAAAGTGGCCTTCGACATCATGAGGCACGAGATTTTCGGGACACCCCTGTGGGTTCAGTCCAACTATCAGGAGTATAAAGATTATTTAGTGGAGAGGGGAGAGGAGTTACCTGCGGGGTTGATGGCCTTAGCCAAGTAGTCCAACCATCTCTTCTGAAGAGCGATCCTTCGTCTCGGAATGATAGCAATGGGGGCAAACCTCATGATATAGGATTTCTCGTTCTCATCCCGAAAGGTGAGGTTGAAAAGGACGGTATCCGCTCCGTAATAATTGTCCCGGGTGAGAAACACTTTTTCTGTTCTGGAAAAGGGAATCTTCAAATCGATCTTTTCACCTCCCTTTCCTTCCGGAATCTTAAAACGAATGTTCTCCTCCTCAACCCATAACCGGCCCTTCCGTCTCGTTCCTTTAACAGGAAGCCCTCCATAAAAGTAAGCATGGCAAGCCCTGGGAGGCATGTCTTGAAATATAGTATCGATATCTCCTCTTGTCAATAGATGAAATCTGTGATATTCGAAATCATCCTTCATCGCTACCCAATGGCAGTATTTTTTCAAAAGGAATGAGGATGAAGCACGCTCAGGTTATCATTGCAAAGGGGAAAGACCCTTATCTCACGACACGGAGGGCCCTTCGTCAATTTCCTCTTCCTGACATCAAGGGGAAAAGGGTCCTGATTAAACCTAATGCTGCCCGGTTGGCTTCCCCTGGTGCGGGCATCACAACGCATCCCTCCGTCGTTTCGGCCACCATCGATCATTTGAGAAAGGAAAAAGTGGGAGAGATCATGATCGGGGAAAGCTGTATTTTTGGCGTCAAGGCTCAGGAGGCCTTCCGTATGACGGGGATGGAGGAGGTCTCTGAAAAGAAGGAGGTGAAACTTCTCGACCTGGATCGGATGGATCCCATGGAAGTGACAATCCCAGGGGGAAAGGTTCTAAAGAAGATTAAAATTCCTGCCCTTCTCAAAGATGTTGATCTTATCCTATCCCTCCCTGTCATGAAGACCCACATGCACACCCGTGTCACCCTAAGCATCAAGAATATGAAAGGCCTCTTATGGCAGAGAGAAAAAGCGCGACTTCATCAACTCCGGTCCCATAAAAAAATGACGAAGGGTGAGAAGGAATTGGATATCGCTATTTCGGAAATGGCGACCGTTCTCCATCCTCATCTCGTCATCATCGATGGCACTGTCGGAATGGAGGGAATGGGACCGGCCTATGGAAGGCCAAAAGAGATGGGAATCATCTTGGTCAGTAACAATGCCCTCTCTGCAGATGCGGTGGCCTCGCGACTGATGGGCTTTGATCCTGAGGAAGTTCCTCACCTTCGATTATCAGCGGAAAAGGGGCTGGGGGAAGTCCAGCTCCAAAAAATCTCCGTCGAACCAGAGGATTATTTGAAATGGGAAAAACCTTTTGACCCACCCCCTGCTCATCTCTCCATCCCTTTTCCTGATGTCGTGGTTTATGACGAGGGATCCTGCAGCGCTTGCCTTTCAACCCTGTTGGTTTTTCTCCAAGATTATCATTCACAACTTGCAGATTTTCGTTTCCGGGACAAAAAAATTCATATCGGAATTGGGAAAAAATTGAGTACCTGCCCGAGTGGGACGATCCTGATCGGCAACTGCACATCGAGAATGAAAGGGAAAGGGATATTCATTCAAGGGTGCCCACCGGTGGCTTCGCAGATCATGAATACCCTATATCCTCTTTCGTCCAGGTCCAACTCTCTCTGAAGGAGACACGGC
>CAYMTD010000515.1:0-2179 GCA_964393245.1 uncultured Syntrophaceae bacterium | reverse complement strand
ACAGTATCAAAAGAGTGCCTAACAAGTCACTCCAGCGGATGGCTTACAGCCACCGATGATTTTAGTCGTTGGAACAAAATAAATGATTAAAGAAATAACCGATAGGCAGTGTCCCGCCGACAGGGGAGGTGGTCTTGAACACGTTCGGCGACAAAACCATTACCCACTTACCCCCGTATCGAGTACAGGGCGGGCTCTAACCCTCTCCCCGAGGGAAGAGGGATTTACTAAGATAAAGGCCACAAAAGAAAAAACGATGAAAGACCAAACACATAAAGCGATAAGAGCTAAACCTAAGTTCCAACAAGTCAATCAAGGCGACGGGGAATAGCCCCGTCGCCTTTTAGCGAGGATGGGTGCCCCGTGCCTTATTTCTGTCGTTAGACGAAAAAACAGAAGATGAAATTTACTCAATATTTTCTCTATATCATACAGAGGCCTGATCGTGCTAAAATAAATATGGAATGGATTGAAAAGACAATTAAGAATCCAGACTATACAGAGGTTCAATCGGATAAGAGAATCCGGAAGTGGAAAAAGATCAAGGAGGAAGGTAAGTTTCTCCGCGTCATCCTACTTCCAGACGGAGAAACGGTCCATAATGCTTTCTTTGATAGGAGTTTTAAGGGAGAAGAGAAATGAAAATAAAATATTTTTCAGATACCGACACGGCCTTAGTGGAGTTTTCTGACCTGGTAGTTGCCGAAACCAAGGAGATAAATGAGAATATTTACATCGACCTCGATACTTCTGGCAACTTGGTCGCCATGACGATTGAGCATGCCCGGAAACAAGCAAGTCTCCCCCATCTATCTTACGACCAGATAGAGAAGAAATCGCCCAACAAAGCACTCCAGCGGACGGCCAAAAGCCGCCGCTGAGTTCAGTCGTTCGATCAACAAATGAGAATGAAAACGGAGAAAGGGAATGTTGACCGAACTTCTTGAGAAGGTCCTGTGGTGATTTTCTGAATAAATGTTCCAAAGTGAGATTGTAATTTGATAGCACAAGCGGGGCCATTAAGTGTCCAGTTTCAGTTTAAATTGTTTTGACCGATTAGTTGATAACCGCTTCTGTCGAGCCCTACGTAACTTCTCCATCCTCAGCTCAACGATGGTCGAGGCTTTGCCAAAATGTTTATCCGCAGGGGTCACAAATCCAATGGCACTGTGAAGATGGCGATGATTATACCACGGAAAGAAACTCAAGCAATACGACTGAGCTGCCTCAAAGGTCTCAAATCGACCCGGATAGGTTGGGTGGCCCTTCAAGGTCGAGAAGAAGGATTCAATAAAGGGGTTATCCGTGGGGGTACTGGGTCGAGTAAAGTAGCGCAGCATATGGATGGGTTCCAGCGTCTGGCCCAAGAGCTTGGACTTCATCGTGCTCCCTCTGTCACTCACGATCTGGGGCCGCTGACCTTCGGGAAGATCCAGGATATGTTGGGAATCAATCGCCTCTTTAAACATCTCCTTCGCGGTAGAGGCCCGAACTGTCCAATCCAACCTCCAGGCCACGATATACCTCGAATACTCATCCAGAATCCCATAGAGGTAATAGAAGAGTCCCAACGTATAGGTCGCCAAGGGAGTAATATCCCAACACCAGAGGCAATTGGGAGAAACGGCCAGAGCGTGATTAATTCGAGGCAAAGGGTGGCGGTGTCGGGCACTCCCCCGAGGTCCGGAAAGATGAGCTTCTTTGAGAAGCCGGTATCCTGTGGAAGGACTCAGATGAACCACATCCGTGTCGCTCCCATAGGCACAGAGCACAGGAACCGAAGCATCGGCCAGGTCCTCACGAGCGGCCAACGTCAAGAATGCCTCTCGCTCCTCTGGAAGCAACCGATGTGGTGCTTGTTGTGGACCAGGAAGGCCATCTTCCAGGGAGCCCTTCATCTTCTGAAGACGCCATCGGCTCAGTCGGTGTCTCTCCAATCCCAACAGGGCCCCCAGCCGTTCTTGGGTCACTCCTACCTCATCGGCTTGATCAAACATCTGCAAAAGCTCCTCCTTCTGCTGCGCCTCCAATCGAATCCCTCTCAAAGACCCTTGGAACCCCCACTCCAAGTTTTTTTTAAGGCTTGGTTCTCCATGGCCAACGATGCTAAGGCCTTCTCTACCTCCTCCTGGTATAATGATCACAGTATGTGATCTAGGTTAAAGGTTAACCGTCGTAG
>CAYMTD010000514.1:0-2181 GCA_964393245.1 uncultured Syntrophaceae bacterium | reverse complement strand
TTTCTCCATTCACCAAAGGGATAAAAAGAATCCCACCAGCCCCCTCGATCGATCAGGGTCTTCCAGAACTCTTCAAAATCGTTTGCCCGAATGGAGCCTCTTTTTGCCACATGAATTCCTTTGATGGCATCCTTCAAAGCCGCCTGGAAATCTTTCCAGGGAAAAGATCTGGCCACAGCGCCTCCTAAGCCTTTCCCGATCTCGATCAGAACATCCCCTGTATTTCTGAAATCATGAAGGGGTTTTTCCAACGCGGGGCTTCGTAATCCAAACATAGGGAATCCCAATCCCGGCTCCACATAGTCATCCTGCCAGCGTTCCAAATAGGTTCCGTCCGGGAGGATGAGATCCGCATAGGTCGTTGTCTCATCCATAAAAGGAGAGAAACTGACGATGAAAGGAACCTTCCCCAAGGCCTCTCGAAATTGTTCGGGCTCGGGAAGGCTGAAAAGGGGATTGGTGTAGTAAACCATGAGAATGTCTACAGGGTAGGGTTTGCCTTTTTGGATCTGTTCGGGAAGAAGGTAGGGAACCTCATCTGCAAACGGGAAAGGCATGCTTCCAGCCCCGTCGATTCGAGGCTGTAAGAGCCCTTTTTCTGCCACTGCATCTCTTTGCACAGGAGGCCATTTCTGAAACGACGGTTGCTTTTGAAGGAGAAGTCCCCCTGGAGCGTCAATTGAACCAACTAGCGCATTCAGGCAATCGATGGCCATCTGGGAATAGGTTCCGTTGGTCTGCATTCCGACCCCTCTCCCAGAGATGGCAATGGAGGGCCGGTGAGATGAAAATTCCTCGGCAATCTGAACAATCGTTTCCTCTGATATTCCTGTCAGAGACGAAACCTGTTTTGGAGAGTATTCCTTGAGCACGAGGGTCTTAAAGCCCATGCGGGTCTTTCCATCAGGATCCTTCCAATCTTCGAATCCAAATGTATATTGATTGACAAAATGTTGATCGTATCTCTTCTCTTTGATCATCCAATGGGCGATCCCCAAAGCAAGAGCGCCATCTGTTCCCGGGTGAATGGGAACCCACTGGTCTGACTTCGAAGCGGTTACGGAGAACCGAGGTTCAATTTGAACCAACTTCCCCCTGATCCCAGGTCTTCCTCTTCTTAGGTATCCGTATCCCCAGAGGTTTCGAAGGGAGGGTCTCGATGCCTCAAGAAGGCTGGCTCCGAAGGAGAGAACGTAATTGACTTCCTCCCAGTGAATCGGAAGAAAGTCCCTCACTCCCATCGTGAAGAAATGACCCTTCAAGATTCCTTCGGAGCCCCTTGCAGGGTTTCCGAAGTGGTTGGGTGAGCCATAGGACTCCATAAATCGTCCCATCAATTCCGCCATATGACCACGATACCGGCCTCCCATCACCACCAGACTTTGTGGCCTTCCTTTTTGGCGGAGCATTTTCAACTTCTCCGTGACAAGACCAATTCCTTCCTCCCAAGAAACCTCTTCCCAATTACCCTCCCCTCTCTTCCCTTTTCTTTTCAAAGGATGGCGGATTCGATCTGGATCGTAGAGAACTTGAAGTCCGGACTGCCCTTTGGGGCAGAGGTGACCTTTATTGATGGGGTAATCTCTTATCCCTTCGAGCTTTACAGGCCATCCGTTGACCGTTCGGATGCGAAGCCCGCAGCCACTCGGGCATTGTAGACAGATGCCGGTTGACCAGTACTCTTCATAGGGAATCCACTCCCCTTCTTTTGGAAGTGCATGAAGGAGTTCATCCGGCAGAGCCATCCCGAAAGTGGCCGCCCCGATCATCTTCAGTAGGTTTCTTCGACTGATTTTCATTATTCTCTCATAGGCCCTTAGGGAATTGATATCGACAAAAGATTGTCGATGTTGAGTTATTGAAAACGACCCCAATTAGTCATTCCCGTGAAAACGGGAATCCAGAAGCTTCGAACAATAATACTGGATTCCTGCTTCCGCAGGAATGACGAAGAAAGCTGCCCCGAAGGGGGCCCTATCTTCCGGGCGAAGTCCCGGAAGAGGCGTAGTAACTTAGTTCGGAGTTCGTAGTTCAGAGTCTTGAATTTACTCCGAACTCCTAACTCATGACTCCGAACTGATCAACTGGAGTGGCACGTGTAACAATCCACGCTGGCTCCTCTTTTTTCATGGCAATCCAGACACCATTCCATGTAATTTCGGTCGCCCATCTTTACAGGCC
>CAYMTD010000513.1:0-2185 GCA_964393245.1 uncultured Syntrophaceae bacterium | reverse complement strand
CATCGATACTTCCTACCAGGGCATTGAGGCAGAGGATCGCATAGCTCGTATACGACCCATGTGGCCAGTTGGTCGCTGCCTGTCCCCTCAGGGCGATGGCGGGTTTGGTTCGAGCAAATTCCCTTGCAACCCTTTGAATGGTTTCCGACGGAATACCAGTTATCTTTGAAACGGCCTCCGGACGATATTGAGTGAGGACCAATCTTCTATAGGAATCGAAACCGGCAGTCCAACGGTCTATAAAATCTTTATCGTAAAGACCCTCAGAGAGGATGACATATGCAATTCCCATCGCCAGGGCTCCATCCGTCCCAGGGGAGATGGGGATCCACTCATCGGCCCTGGATGCGGTCACCGAATATCTCGGATGGATCATGATGACTTTAGCGCGATTCGGTTTTTCGCGGCGGAGCTTTCCCCACTTCCTCAAAAAACGGGATAGCGGCTTGCCGGATTCCAAAAGATCGGCGCCAAAGAGGAGAAGATATTGAGTCCGATCAAGGTCATAGCCATTGCCTTCATCATGTCCATCCGCCATCCAGTTGCCCGCTTTCTCCGATGCCTCGTCCAACCCATTTTCCGAGATGAGGTTTGGTGTGCCGTAGGTCTCTGCAAACCGGACGATCATATCCTCAGCGCTTCTCGCATTCAACCCGCAAAAGAGGAGGAGTTGATGGGATTGACCAGCCTCCCGCAGTGCCCTTAAACGGTTCGCTATCTCCGTGAGGGCTTCATCCCATGAGATGGGCATCCATTGTGGATCGATATGCTTTCCCTTCTCTCTGTTTCTTCTTTTCAGGGGGGAGCCGATCCTTTCCGGATCGTAGAGGACTTGAAGACCGATATGAGCCCGTGGACAGATTTTTCCTTCGGAGACGAGGGAGAGCGGATTTCCAGTAATCTTCACTGCCCTGCCGTTGACCACCCTTACGCGAATGGCGCAGCGGCCAGAACAGCCTAAGCAAGAAGTAACGACCCATCTCTCTTCGCGGGCCTTTGGAATCGTCTTGTCGCGAGCCGTAGCCTCAGGTATATCGAAAGGAAGTGTCAGTTGGCTTGCGCCTACGGCAAGACTTGTGAAGGCGGATAGTTTAATAAATGTTCTTCTGTCAAAGCCCGATCGGTCAGACCCTCTACCTGTCGAATTAGACATCCAGTCGTTCTCCGTTCATTTTCCCGAGAAAACTGACCCCATCCAAGAACGCATCCAAGATATCTTGCTCATTGTCCTATGTCAACCTTCTTTTTGAACTGCGCGAAAAGGGAAAGGAATCTCTGGAATCTTTTTTTCATACCTTCGTCATTAGAGAGAAGGGAAGGCTTGAGATTAATAATCTCTGGGCAGTTTTTCGAGTTCGGCATAATTAAAGACAGGGCCATCCTTACAGACATAAAGGTGGCCGATGTTACACCGACCACATTTTCCGATGCCGCATTTCATCCGCCGCTCCAGAGAGGTGTAGATGCGCTCGTAAGGAAATCGAAGGGCCATCAATTTGGGGAAGGTGAATTTGATCATGATGGGAGGGCCGCAAATCACTGCGACCGCATCCTCTGAAGAGGGAGCCACCTCTTCCAGAACATTGGGGACGAGACCGACTTTTCCCTTCCAATCTTTATCTCCCCAATCGACGGTAACGATTAGGTTCAAATCACTCCTCTCCTGCCATGTCGCGAGCTCTTCTTTATAAAGAAGAAGGCCTGGCATCCTGGCTCCATAGATGACCGTGATCCCCTTCACCTTCGGCCGATTTTCCGGGTGGAGGAGATAGACGAGCAACGATCGCAGGGTGGTGAACGCGAATCCTCCGCCAATCACCAGAACGTTTTTTCCCCAGAACCGTTCGATGGGATATCCGTTCCCCAAGGGGCCGCGGATTCCGATCTCCGATCCCTCTTCGATCTGGTGGAGAGCTGTTGTCACCAGTCCCGCCTTGTTGATCGTAAATCTTAGAGAACCATTTTCCGTGGGAGAGGAGGCAATGCCGAAAGGAGCCTCTCCCTTTCCCAGGACGGAGAGCTCACAGAATTGGCCAGGGATGAAACGAAAATTTTTCGCCTCTTCTTCATTGAGAAAACCGAGCTCGAGGGTTCGGAGCATCCGATCGGTTGTCTCCACATAGGCCTTCTTAACGATCATTGGAATGGGAAGATATGGGTTCTTCATAAAGTCAAATCTTCAATT
>CAYMTD010000512.1:0-2195 GCA_964393245.1 uncultured Syntrophaceae bacterium | reverse complement strand
CTGGGCTTCGGCCTTGGCTTTGGCCATCGCCTCGTCTTCTCGCTTCACGTCCTCCAAGGTCTTCGGCTTCACGCGATCCGGCATAGGCTCCAACCCATACTTCCACTTCAAAAATTCTATTCCCGTCTTCGGATAAAGTGCATAGATCAATGTGTCACAAATATCCTTCGCTAACCCCTTCGTCTCCTCCTTCGCCTTCTCCAACTCCGGCCCGATCAAATCCGCAGGCCGACATGTGATCGGTTCCTTTCCCCTCTTGTATCCTTTGAGCACCAATTTCTTAATCTCGTCCGAAATCGGCACCGGGGATCTCCCGTATAGCCCGTACACATAATCCTGCGTCTCCATCGAGACCATCTTGTACCGGCCGAATAGAACATTGAGAACCGCCTGAACGCCTACGATCTGAGAGGTTGGCGTCACCAGCGGGGGATAGCCTAAATCCTTACGAGTCCTGGGAAGCTCTGCATAAACCTCGTCAAGACGATGAATCGCCTTCTGCTGCTTGAGTTGGCTCATCATGTTCGAGGTCATTCCCCCGGGAATCTGATGCCTCAAGACGTTCGTATCGATCACCGCCATTTTCGTCGTATCCAGGAAGTCGCGATACTTAGGTGCGATCGTCTCCAGATACTCTCCCAACTTCAACAGCTTCGAAAGATCTAACCCGGTATCCCAAGGCGTCCCCTCCAAAGCCACCACAATTGGCTCGACCGCAGGTTGAGATGACCGAAGGGCAAAAGGTGCCAGGGCTGTATCAATCACATCCACCCCTGCCTCGATCGCCTTAAGGTAAGTCATCGAAGCCATGCCGCTCGTGTAATGCGTATGAAGCTGTATAGGTATCTTGACGGTCTTCTTTAACGCTTTGATTAACTCATACGCATCGTAGGGTGCCAGTAATCCCGCCATATCCTTGATACACAACGAATCTGCTCCCGTATCCACTAAGATCTTCGCCTTCTCCAGGTAATAGTTAAGATTGTAGACCGGTCCACCCATCCTCCTCTCGGTCAACGAATAGCAGATTGTCCCCTGGATATGCTTTTTCATTCTTTTAATCACTTTGAAGGCAGTCTCGAAATTTCGTTCATCATTCACCGCATCGAAACAACGAAAGATATCTATCCCAAGTTCAGCTGCCTTCTCAACAAATGCCTCCACAAGGTCATCCGGATGATTGCGGTAGGCCACCAAATTCTGACCCCGGAGGAGCATTTGAAATGGCGTCTTGGGCATCAACTTTTTTAGGATCTTTATCCTCTCCCAAGGGTCCTCCCCTAAAAACCGGTGGGTTACATCGAAGGTTGCCCCTCCCCACATCTCAACCGAATGAAACCCTACCTCATCAAGCTCCGCTGCAATGGGCAACATATCCTCTGTCCTCATCCGTGTTGCCAATGAGGACTGATGCCCATCCCTTAATGTTGTATCGGTTATCTTGACCGGCTTCTTTCCTACTTTCTCCATGCCCTCCATGATAGCCCTCCGTGTGTTATTCTATTGTTTTCAATTAGTTATAGTTGGATTCATCGTCTATGCGTTAACGTTAACACTATTTGCGCTTTTTGTCAAGGAAATTATATCGATCGATCGGAAATTTTTTTCGATATTTTTTTCTCTTAGTGGACTTTCTTCTGGTAGTTTGCCCAAAAAGGATCTCTCAATCCCTTTTTGTGAATCTTTCCTGAACCAGTCCTTGGAAGGGCTTCGATGAAATCGATCGATTTGGGAGCTTTGTAATGCGCCATCCTCTCCTTGCAAAACTGGATGATCTCCTGTTCCGTTGCGCTCTGGCCAGGCTTGAGGACAACGATCCCTTTGACTGCCTCCCCCCACTTTTCATCAGGAACACCGATGACGGCGCACTCCAGGATCGCAGGATGCATGTAGAGCACGTTTTCGACCTCTGTTGAATAAACATTCTCCCCACCAGTCAGGATCATATCTTTTTTCCGATCGACAATCGTAACGTAACCCTCCTCATCCATCACCGCTATATCACCCGTATAAAGCCAGCCGTCCTTAATTGATCTTGCCGTCTCCTCTGGCAGTCTCCAGTATCCCTTGGTTACGATGTCTCCTCGGACAATGATCTCACCTACCTCTTTTTCATCTTTTCTGATCTCTTCCCCGCAATCATTCACCACTTTCAGTTCAACACCGATAAACTCTCTTCCCGTCTTCGATTTGAA
>CAYMTD010000511.1:0-2196 GCA_964393245.1 uncultured Syntrophaceae bacterium | reverse complement strand
TCACCCGGAAGTCCTTTTCATCCGACATCTTCCTATCCAGCACCAATGCGATCACTGAGGATGGAAAATTATTTAATGTGGACGCCATAGGTAACCGGGTAGGAGCGATGTTCATTGGACCGAAAAAGACGATTATTGTAGCAGGAGTGAATAAGATTGTGAAGGATATGGAGGCAGCGGAGAAAAGGGTGAAGGAATGGGTGGCTCCGCAGAATGTGAAACGGCTCAATCGGAAGACTCCCTGTGTCGAAACAGGTGTGTGCGCCGATTGCAGCTCACCGGATCGGATTTGCAATATCTATGTGATCCTTGCCAAGAGACCGAGCCGCACCGATATGCTCGTGATCTTGGTCGGGGAGAAGCTCGGGATATAGAAAGCAGTAGGTATCTGAAATTCCAAACTCCAAGCACCGAGCACCAAATAAATTCCAATCACCAATGACCAGAAATTCTAATCTCCTTTACTCTAATCCTCTCCCATCTGGGAAGAGGAGGAAGGTGAGGGGCATTTTGGTGATTCGGACATTGGTTATTGAAATTTATGTGGAATTTGTGATTTGGGTATTGGCATTTATCTCATTAGGAGGATCCAGGCATCAACGGCAACGGCGCCTTTTTCCAAGACGATCAGCGGATTGATATCCACTCCTTCGATCTCCGGGAAATCGAACACTAATTGGGAGAGCCTGAGGAGGCTTTCAACCAGAGCCTCTCTATCGGATGGGGGTTCGCCCCGAATCCCCTTAAGGATCGTTGCGCCCCTGGGCTCCGAGATCATCTCCTCTGCCTCATAGCGATTGATTGGAGCAATCCGAAGAGACGTCTCTCGGAGGACCTCTACATAGATTCCCCCCAAACCGAAAAGCACGACCGGACCGAAGGATGGATCTCTCTTTGCCCCCAAAATGACCTCTTTCCCAGCAGGAATCATCCTTTGAGCGAGGATGCCTTGAAAGGCCCTTTGCCCCAGGCCGCTTAGCTTCTCATAGGCTACTTCCGCTTGCGAGAAATCGTTGAGGTTCAGGGCCACTCCCCCCACGTCCGATTTGTGAGAGATCTCCGAAGAGATGACCTTAAGGGCGATCGGTTTGCGGAGCTCGTCCATCACCCTCTTCAGTTCATCCTTCTTGTGGACGACGCGATGATCAGCAACGGGGATCCCGTAGGCCCTTAGGACTTCGAACGCCTCTGGGAGAAGAAGGTCCCTTTGCTCCCGCCTCGCCCTTTGAATGAGCGATTCCACTTGACTCTGATCCACCGAAAAGACAGGTGCTTTTTCCTTGAGAATGTTCAGCTTCCTGTAATGATCCCTTGAAATGGCCAGCGCGGTTAAGGCATCTTCAGGTTCTGCGAAGATGGGATAGTCGAGAGCCCTCTTGATATAAGCCAACTCCTCTTCATCCGTGTTATATTGGAGCGCAACGGGTTTCTGGTATTGATTCGAAAGGTCTTTCACAGCCTGGATGAACCTTCGAGAAGGTTCTTTTTCTTCTGCGGTGGCTCCGTGCATGAAAAGAATACCATCCACTACAGGGAACTTAAGGACCTGCTGGAGGATATTGGTGTAGAGGTCGAAATTGAAGAGATCGCCCAGATCGAGGGGATTGGTGGGCTGGATCACCTTAGCCCGGAAGAAGCTGTGGAAGCGCTCCTGGAGGGTCTTGTCCGGAGGCAGGAGGCGGAATCCGTGCCTTTCTGCTGAATCGGCAGCAACGACACCGATTCCTCCCGAGCGGGAGATGATGACCAGATTCTTCCCCTTAATGGGCGGAAGAGAGAGGATTTTCACTGCATTCACAAAAGAGCGGAAGTCCTTTGTCCGAATGATATCTGCCTGTCGAAGTGCGGCTTCCACAATCCTGTCGTCATTGGCAAGGGCTGCTGTGTGGAGTCTTGCAATATGGCGGCTGGACTCTCCCGTATTCGCTTTGTGGAGAATGATCGGCTTTGAGGTCGATCTGGCAATATCCATCAATTCACGTCCTCTCTCAAGACTTTCAAGGTAGAGTCCTATGATCTCTGTCTGTGGATCTTCGATCAGATACTTCAGGTAGTCGATCTCATTGAGGTCCAACTTGTTTCCCATGCTAACGAATTTCGAAAGACCCACATTGGCGCTGGTCAGAAGATTCGCATAGGCAAGCAGAACGCCTCCACTCTGGGCCAAGACTGAAACCTTCCCCTTGGCGACAGGGC
>CAYMTD010000510.1:0-2203 GCA_964393245.1 uncultured Syntrophaceae bacterium | reverse complement strand
TCCTCGGTATTCGGTGTAATCGGCCGTATCAAAATTCGAATGGTTCTCGCGCCGCGACCCTTCCAACGAAAGCGTCAACCATCGAAAAGGCTGATAGGCTGCATCTGCGCCCACGGACCAGATTTGATCCTTCTGTCTCTCGACTTCCACCACGTCCCTGTTGTATTTTATCCATTCATAACTGCCAAAAAGACCAACGTTCATTCTCTGTAGCAATTGGTGACTCACTCTTCCAATCCCGCGGTAGTACTTTGTGAACCCGAGATTCTCGGCGGTGAAATAGTCTTCGGTATATCCGCCCTGAAATGACAACGTGAAGGTCGTTTTCTGCGCTCGGTGTGATGCGGTCACATCATAATAGAGACCGTCCGTCGTGGAACCCCTATCCGGATTTTGCCAGTAATACCCCCCTTGAATCCTAACGGTGAGTGTCGGACTAAAGGCGTGTTCGACCCCAAGACTCGGTCTGTGGATCTCGTAATCGATCGATGGACGATCGAAATCCCGAAACAAATAGGTATATTCTCCAAAGATAGAAGTTCTCGGGTTGAAACGGTAGGTGTAGCGGCCCGTGGCCGTATGCCCCACCAGGTCAGAGGACCGTTCGAAATCTCCCAGGGTAAGGGTATAGTCCAAGGTCACGCCATTCCGAATATTGAACCAGTAGGTCAATCTCGGGTTGACGGTGTTTTCCGTGCTGTCTTCAAATACTCGGCTCTTAATCCTGTAAATATTGTTTCGATAATTGATCCCAAAAACATTATCTCTTCCAAATCGATATTCCACAGAGGGCTCGAAAACATTTCGGTAATAAGGGACCCTTCGAGTCGTTCTTGAAATGAGGGTTTGACCCTCTATGGCGGTGGCAGAAAAATCTGCCTCTCTGATCTCATCGGAACGGATCAGATAATCCCTCACCCGGAACGAGAGTTTGGGGCTGAAGAGATACCATGCATTGAGACTCCCATTGAGACTGGTGTAGTTGTTATCCTCTTCTTTGGCATAGAAGACGAAGCCCGCGTTGAAATCCAAATCGATCCCAAACTTTTGTTCAGCAGTCGGGGCTTGCCTCTGGCCTGTCACCTCACCCCTGGGCAATGTGGAAAATCTCAATCCTGGGGAGACAGTAGTGATATAATCTTCCGTCCGATTCGTCGGGGTCAGGTCGATATTGCTGTTGTATTCTTCCCGGACAGAGATGTAGGGTTGAAAGTATCCGAAGAGATCGCCCAATTCGGCGTGGGCAACCGCTGGAAGTCCAATCATCCACAAAACGATGATAACCAGCATGAGTTTATTCAGTCCGGGTTGGTTAGAGGTTGGAGGACCGGTTCGCTTGAGCTTGGAGGCAAAAAATCCGTGCTGCCCTTTGGGTTTGTTGAGTCTATGGAGTCTATTGGGTCTCTTGGGTTTCATGAGTTTTTTGGGTTCCTTGGGTTACTTGAATCTATTGGGTTCATAGAGTCTGTTGAGTCCTTTGAGTCTCCTGAGTTCATTGAGTCTATTGGGTTTGTTGAGTCTATTGAGTCTATTAAGTTCATAAGTCGATGAGCTCTGCTTTCTGCCTTCTGCCAACTGTTCGTTGCTTAGGGGACGATGATGGTGTCCCCGGCTCTGAGAACGATGTTCAAAGCCGGATCCTCTCCACTCACAATCTTCTTGTAGTTAACAGTCAATCGCTTCTCCTGGCCGCCTTCTCTCCGAATGATTAAGATCTTCTTCTGATTAGCCCAATCTGTAAACCCACCAGCCATGGGAATAATCTGAAGCAGGGTCGTTTCGCTTCGAAGGCGATAAACTCCCGGCGCTCGGACCTGACCGGAAACATAGACCTTGTAACTGTTGGCTTCCGTCACTGTTACGGAGACTACGGGATTTTCTATGAATTCCTTCAGTCTCTTGGTTAAGATTTCCTTTAACTGGCGGGCGGTGAATCCAGCGGCCTGGATATCATCAATCAGGGGCAGCGAGATTTTTCCATCCATCCGCACAGGAATGGTCCTTGAAAGTGCGTCTTCTTTCCAGACATGAATGTAAAGAATATCTTCGGGCCCGATGACATAGCTCTCACTTACGGGCATCCATTGGGGTTCGGGCTTTTTCTTCTCCGCCCCCTCCTGAGCGGTGACCATTCGAATACCCAGCAAGAGGATCAATACCGTCATGGCCGCGAACCCAAATAGTTTTTTCATCTCCGCATCTC
>CAYMTD010000509.1:0-2208 GCA_964393245.1 uncultured Syntrophaceae bacterium | reverse complement strand
TATTATCGGCGAAACCCTCAGCGTGACAAAGAAATCGTGGAATGTGGATTCTTAGTCAAGAATTACTACCTCCGGTTCGAATATACGTTAAAGGAAATTGAGGCGAAGAGGAAATTAAGGAAGGAGGAGAGACGTCCCCCGGGGTATCGTCAGGGAGAATTCATCCCATGGTTTCGCTCTGCAGAGAACCAGGGTTTTCTCCTGAAAAATCTTCATAGCCTGAACGGTTTGGATTACAAGTTCTCAAGTGATTCGCGGCCTCAGGAAAGACGGCAGGCCATTCACAGCAGCCCCCAAAGCTTCTGCCTCTTTATCCTCTCGGGGGAGGTTGACTCGATGGATGATCTTGAAGGTCGAATGCGATTGCGGGAGTACGACATTACGGAGCGGTATGGTCCTGACGAGTTTCGCGGGGCTCTGACTCATTTCAAGGAAATTTCCCCTGCAGAAGAGGAGAATATCATCAAGCGTCTAATTCAGAGTGGAAAATTTGCCAAACCTAAGGAGTTGCTTTTTCCAATTCAGTCTTCGGAGGATCTTCGCAAAGAGGTGTTGAGCATGACAAGAAGACTTCTCCACGGGTTGGCGGCAGGAGAGGTAAAGATGATCTCGATTTGAACCTTCCCTCTGATGTCTGTGCCAAAATGAGCAAATTTCCCTGATAAGCTATCTGACTCCGTTGATCATGAATGCAGAAATCATTGCTATCGGTTCTGAACTTCTTCTGGGGCAGCTTGTTGATACGAATTCCTCCTATATCGCCAGACGTCTGGCTGAACATGGAATCGAACTGATCCGAACCTCAACGGTCGGAGACGATCTCTCTCGAATCGAAGAGGTCCTTCGAGAGGCTATTCAACGCTCCTCCATTGTTATCACCACCGGCGGATTAGGGCCCACCGAAGATGATGTCACCCGAGAAGGTGTGGCGAACGTCTTTCAACGACCTCTCGTCTTTCAACCCAATCTGATGGAGCAGATCGAGGCCATCTTCAAAAGGCGCGGTTTTCGAATGACAGAAAGCAACCGAAAGCAGGCCTTTATCCCTGAGGGGGCAATTCCTATCGAGAATCCAAAAGGGACTGCCCCGGGATTCATCGTGGAATATCCAAGCGGTTCCGTCATTTCTATCCCCGGTGTTCCATTTGAAATGGAATATTTAATGAAAAATGCGGTCATCCCTTATCTTGGAAAGCGTTTTGACCTTGGACAAGGAGTCATCCGGTACAAGGTCCTGCGTGCCTGCGGGCTGGGGGAAAGTGCCATTGGAACTCAAATTAAGGATCTGATGAAAGAAGGGAATAACCCCTCCGTGGGAACCCTTGCCTCCTTAGGGGATATCAAAATCAGGATCACGGCCAAAGCGAACCATCCAGAGCAGGCTGCAACGATGATTCAGAGAGTGGAGGATGAGATTCGAAATCGTCTTGGGAACTTGATCTACGGGGTCGATGAAGAGACATTGCAGGGAAATATTACCCGGGAATTGGAGAGATTCAAATTGACTTTATCAGTCATTGAGGCCTTTACCGGAGGAAGCATCTCTCATAAATTGGTGGGAACTTCAAGCCCCTCCTTCACACATGGGATGGTTCTCCCATCTGAGACTTCCCAGAGGCAGTATCTCGGTCTCTCTGTAGAGGACCTCATCTCTCTTAAAGAGAACCCTACAAAGTTTACAGATTCGTTAGCAGAGAGGGGCCGAATCGAATGGGGGGCAAACCTCGGGCTCGCCACGTATGGAAAGATTGGAGAAGAGCAGAAAAAGGGGGAGTACAAGGTTGAGACTTACTACTCTCTCTCCGCTATCAAGGAAATAGAAAACCAAGAACACGCCTTGGGAGGCGAACTCTGGACGGTGCGCGAGAGGGCCTCCATCATCGCTCTCGACATGCTGAGAAAATACCTCCTTAGGAAGGCGCATAGGGCATAGAGCATGGCGCAGAGGGTTTAAAGCTAATGTCAAAAAAGACCATTCAGTGCCCCAACTGCAAAAAAGAGATCGAGATCTACCGGAACCCAATTCCTACGGTTGATATTATCATTGAGGTCGAATCGAAAGGGGTCGTCCTGATCAAGCGGAAAAATCCACCCTATGGTTGGGCAATTCCAGGAGGCTTCGTAGATTATGGAGAATCGCTCGAGAAGGCTGCAATCAGGGAGGCAAAGGAAGAGACGAACCTGGATGTGGAATTGATTAGGCAATTC
>CAYMTD010000508.1:0-2212 GCA_964393245.1 uncultured Syntrophaceae bacterium | reverse complement strand
GTTATGCCTATCTCAAGGATATCACCGAGTCGAAGCAGATGGAGCGAAGGCTTCGGGAGGCCACCCAGCAGTTTGAGAAGATCGCGGAGATGGGTGACGACGGAATCGTCGTCTTCGATCAGACCTTTAAGATCATTTTCGCAAACCAGATGGCTTCGGAAATCACGGGGATACCAAAGGAAGATCTTATCGGAAGAGATTTCTTCAGCGTGATCGGGAAAGAGGATAAGGAATTCCTTGAAGGAACGGCGACCCGAGGTGTGGGGATCGGCGAAAAACTCTGTACCGAAATGACGATTTTGACCCCAAGGGGCGAGGTCAAGGATGCGGAGGTCTGTATCGCCCTGGCCAAGTCGGATGCAGGTGAGGTCAAGACCTATGCTTACATTCGTGATATTACGGCCCGTAAGAAGGTTGAAAGGGATCTCAGAGATTCCGAGGAAAAGTTGCGCACCCTCTTTGAACGGGTGCGACACGGCCTCTTCATCAGCTCAAAGGAAGGGAAGTTCCTGGATTGTAACCAGGCCCTCCTCGACATGTTAGGTTATCCGACCAAGGAGGAATTTCTGAGCATCGACATATCCCGGAACCTCTATGCCAATCCCGAGGACCGGAAACGCTTCCGGGAGAGGATTGAAAGAGAAGGCCATGTCGAGGACATGGAGGTCGAGTTCAAAAAGAGAAATGGTGAGAGAATCACGGTCCTGCTGACAGGCCATCCCATCAAGAATGAAAAAGGAGAAATTGTTGGCTACCAGGGAATCAACTTAGATATTACCGAGAGGAAACGGATTGAAAACGAGCTCCGGGAGGCCAACGAGTTCCTTATGAATCTGATCGAAAGTTCTGTGGATGGAATCATTGCCGCAGATATGAAAGGCAATATTTTCATCTTTAACAAAGGAGCCGAAGCCTTGACAGGATACCGGGCCGAAGAGGTAATCGGCAAGATTCACATCACCAAGATCTACCCCGAAGGGATGGCCAAAGAGATCATGAAGAAACTCCGGAGCCCGGACTACGGAGGTGTAGGGAAGTTTATTCCATCTCAGCTCGCCGTGATTGACAAGAAAGGGGAAGAGATCCCGATCCAACTCTCTGCGACGCTCATCTATGACGGAGAGGGCAAAGAGCTCGCCAGCGTGGGCATCTTCACGGACCTGAGACCCCGAATCAAGATCGAGAGGAAGCTTCAAGAAACCCATCTTCAGTTGGTCAGCTCGGAGAAGATGGCTTCGCTCGGCAAGCTGGCGGCAGGGATTGCCCACGAGATCAACAATCCGCTGGGTGGCATTTTGATTTACTCCAGTTTGATCATGGAGGACCTTCCAGAAGGAGACCCAAAACGGGGCGACCTGGCCCGGATCGTTCAAGAGGCGAGTCGATGTAAGGATATCGTCAAGAGCCTGCTCGAATTCGCCCGTCAGACGGAACCGAAAATGGAGCCCACCGATATCAATCGGGCCATTACGGATGGCCTCTTCTTTCTTGAAAACCAAGCCCTCTTTCATAACGTGAAGATCATCAAGAATCTCGATCCCTTGTTGCCTTTTGTTCTTGGAAATGCCGGCCAGCTGAAACAGGTCTTAATCAACATCATTGTCAATGCCGCAGAGGCCATGCACGGCAATGGAACCCTGACCATCACCTCTTCCACCTCTCCCGATCGAAAATGGGTCACCTTAGAGTTTACCGATACGGGCGAGGGGATCAAGGAGGAAAACCTTACTCGCATCTTTGACCCTTTCTTCACCACGAAGGATGTGGGAAAAGGCACCGGATTGGGACTGAGTACCTCTTATGGCATTATTGAAAGCCATGGAGGAAAGATTCGAGTTAAAAGCAAAGTGGGCGAAGGAACGACTTTTACCATCGAACTCCCAGTTTTTCAAGAAACCCAACCACTCCAGGAGGGGTAACCCCGTCCATGAATCGAGGGAAATGATGAATCCATCGGAAAACACCTTTTTAGCGGAAGTCCATCAGGCGAGCGGTGAAACCATTCAGGATTGCTATCAGTGCCAAAAATGTTCGGCTGGATGTCCCGTGGCCTATGCTATGGATATCCTTCCCAACCAGGTCCTCCGCCATATTCAGTACGGTCACCGGGAAAAGGTCCTTGGGTCAAAAACGATCTGGATTTGCGCCTCCTGTTATACGTGCAGCGTCCGGTGCCCCAATAACATCGATATCGCTAAAATCATGGATACCC
>CAYMTD010000507.1:0-2216 GCA_964393245.1 uncultured Syntrophaceae bacterium | reverse complement strand
GACGAATTGGTGAAGGTGACCGTTCGGATTCCTAAGAGGGTGTCCGAGAAAAGTAGAAAACTGATCGAAGAACTTGCCCGGGAAGGAATTTGAGTTAGAAAATTTTGAATTGTTGTTGATATTTCTTAATTCCCAACTCATAATTCCCAACTTTTAACTCTTAACTTTTTCTAGAACCCTCGTTGACTTTTCTGCAGTTCTGATAGTAGACTGAAAAAAATAGAAAGCAATTCTTTGGTTGAGAGGGGGATGTATGGCCGGCAAAGCCTTTGAAGAGGTTCCAGTGGAGAAGTTGAGGTGGAAGTGCGATCCCGATTTGTTGTCCTTTGAAACCACAGAGGCGATTCAACCCTGTAACGAGATCATCGGCCAGGAAAGAGGTCTGGAAGCGATCCGGGTCGGGGTCGATATCAACAGCATCGGATACAATATCTTCGTTACCGGGCTGGCAGGGACGGGTCGATTCACGACGATCAAATGTGTTCTGGAGGAGATCGAGATCAAAGGAAGAATTCCCAACGATTTGTGTTATGTCAATAACTTCAAAAATCCGGATATGCCCCACATGCTGAGCCTCCCTGCCGGCCAAGGAAATGCTTTTAGGAAAGAGATGGAGACGTTGATCGAAACGTTGAAGAAGAAGATCCCTCTCGTTTTCGAAAACGAGAACTATCTAAATAAGAAGAAAGAGATGGTTGAGAAATATCGGAGTAAACAGGCGGAGATGTTTAAAGAATTCGAGAAAAAGGTGAATAAGGAGGGCTTCGCCTTAGTCCAGATCCAAATGGGGCCTTATTCCAGACCTGGCATCTTGCCTGTCATCGAAGGAAATCCGGTGAACATCGAGCAGCTGGAAGCCATGGTGGAAGAAGACAAGTTCCCCAGAGAGGAACTGGAGAAGATTAAACAGAATCAGGCGGGGCTGATCAACGAACTGGAGAATATCTTTAAAGAGACCCGAAAATCGGAAAAAGAGATCAAAGAGGAATTAACCTCCTTGGACAACGAAGTGGTCTCTCCTGTGGTCAAAGACTCCATCTCGGATATCCAGGAAAAATTTAGTGACGAAAAAGTCCGTCACTACCTGGAAGAAGTCTTGGAGGATATCTTAGCCAATCTCCATCGCTTCAGAGAAAGAGAGGAACCCGCAGCTCCTCCCCTTCCCGGTCTCGTTCTCCCCCAGCCGGTTGACACCTTTTCGGAATACAAGGTCAATGTGCTGGTGGACAATTCGGAGACGAAGGGGACGCCTATCATCGTGGAGACCACGCCGAACTACCGCAATCTTTTCGGTACGATCGAAAGAGTGGTCGATCGCTCTGGTATCTGGAAGACCGATTTCAACCATATCAAAGCAGGCTCGTTCTTAAGGGCGAACGGAGGGTATTTGATTTTCAACGCCCTCGACGCGCTCGTCGAGCCGTGGGTCTGGCCCGCTTTGAAACGGACGCTGAAGAATCAAATCATAGAGATTCAGACATTTGATCCATTTTATTTCTTCTCAACGTCGGCCCTCAAGCCTGAGCCCATCCAGTGTAACACGAAAGTGATCATGATCGGCGACGCTCAGATCTATTACATCCTCTACAATCTGGATGATGATTTTAAGAAAATTTTCAAGATCAAGGCCGATTTCGATTCTGTGATGAATAAGGATGCAGAAAAGGTCCAGCAGTATGCCTCCTTTGTTCGGAAAATTTGCGATGAGGAAAAGTTGAGACCTTTTGATAGAACCGGGGTTGCAGCCGTTGTGGAATATGGGGTCAGGATGGCAGGAAGACAGAAAAAACTGTCTACTCGCTTTCATCTCATTGCGGACTTGCTGAGGGAAGCCAACTACTGGGCGATGAAGGAAGGAAGCGAGGTGGTGAGCGAGAGGCATGTGGATCAGGCGATTGAAAAGAAGATCTACCGGGTGAATATGATCGAGGAAAAACTTCAGGAGATGATCGAGGAAGGCACCCTTCTGATCGACTCCGACGGCATGGTGGTCGGACAGGTCAATGGCCTCTCAGTGTACAGCCTCGGAGATTATTCCTTTGGCAGACCTTCCCGAATCACAGCCAAGACCTCCATGGGGAAATCCGGGATCATTAATATTGAGCGGGAGGTCGAGATGAGTGGACCGATTCACAATAAGGGGGTTTATATCCTGGCGGGGTATCTCCGGGATAGATATGCGCAGGATAAGCCCATCACCATGAGCGCAAGCATCT